>JAPPHR010000070.1:7897-19698 GCA_028820995.1 Rhodospirillales bacterium | reverse complement strand
AGTCGAAAAGCGCCCGCACCATAGGGGCTGCCCTGCCCCCTGTCAAGCCGGGGAAGCGCTGCCGCACGACGCCCTAGAACGTTGAAAAAAAGCAGAAATTACGCTATCGGAATTGACGACGGAGCGCTCAGGCGCTCTCGCGCAATTGCACGGCGCGCTCCAGATCCACCGAAACGAGTTCGGAGACCCCCTGCTCCACCATGGTGACGCCGAACAGCCGGTCGACACGGGCCATCGTGATGCGATGGTGCGTCACGACGATGAAGCGGGTGTCCGTTTCTCCCGCCAGCTTCGTGATGAGCGTGCAGAAACGCTCAACGTTGCTGTCGTCGAGCGGGGCGTCCACTTCGTCGAGCACGCAGATCGGTGCCGGGTTGGTGAGAAAGGCGCCGAAGAGCAGCGCTATGGCCGTCAGTGCCTTCTCGCCGCCCGAGAGCAGCGAGAGCGATTGCGGCCGCTTGCCCGGCGGGCTGGCGACGACCTCAAGACCGGCCTCCAGGGGATCGTCGGACTCCACCAGCGCGAGATGGGCCTTGCCGCCGCCGAAGAGCTCGGTGAACAGCCGCCGGAAGTGCCCGTCGATGGTACCGAACGCCTCCAGCATCCGCTCTCGCCCCTCGCGGTTGAGGCTGGCGATGCCCCGGCGCAGGCGGGCGATTGCTTCCAGCAGATCGGCGCGGGACTCCTGCATCTCGCGGATTCGCTCACTGAGCTCGCCCGCTTCCTGCTCCGCCCGCAGGTTCACGGCACCGATGTTTTCGCGCTCGCGCGTGAGGCGCTGCAGCTTGATCTCCACCGATTCGCCATCGGGGAGCGAACCTTGGGGGGCCAGTGCGGCAATCGCGTGCGCCTGCGCCGGTTCCACACCCAGACGCTCCGTGATCTGGCCCGCCGAGAGGGTTTCCGCCTGCCCGGCCTCGGCCACCAGGCCCTCGAGCCGGGCCGCGCCCTCGCGCGCTTCGCCCAGCACCGCTTCGGCCTGCTTGAGCACGGTTGCCGCCGCCTTCGCCTCCTGCTCGGCGCTGGCCAGAGCGTCGACGGCGTCGCGCTGCTCGCCTTGTGCTCGCTCCATCGCTCCGAGAAGGCCGGCACGCCGCCCTTCGAGCTCGGCTGGCCGCGCATCGAGGGCGGATTGCTCCGAATGGGCCTCGTCCAGGCGTTCGGCGAGATCGCTCAGCCGCTTCCGCGCGCTGCCGACGCGCGCTGCCCAGCCCTCGCTTTCCCGCGCCAGCTCGGCGAGACGGGCGCCGCGACCGTCCGCCGCCTGCGCCACTTGATGATGCCGCTGCGCGCTCTCTTCATAGCGTGCGCGAAGCGCCGCAAGAGTGGCCTGCAGGGGACCGATCTCGTCCTTGTTCCCGGCGCCTTCTGCGGGCAACGCTTCCAGCAGTGCGCGCGCCAGACGTACCGCCTCCCCCGCCTCGGCGATATCGCCTTCGATTCGCGCCACCGTCTCGTCGAGCGCGGCGAGACGCGAACCCATTGCCGCAGCCTCGGCCGAAGCCGCCGCGCGCGCCTCTCTTGTCGCCCGCAAGGCCTCCGCCGCCTCGTCGGCCAGCACGCGGGCGTGTCGGCAGGCATTCTCGGCGTCTGCCCTGGCGGCATCGGCCGCCGCGACCTCGTTTTCCGCCGCGCGCTTTTCGACTTCCGCCCGCACGCATGTCTCGGCCAGTTCGGTCAGCCTGTTGCGCGCCTGCAGGCGACGGGCGGCGGCCGTCGGCGCCTCGGCGGCGACCGTGAAGCCGTCCCAGCGCCAGAGCGAGCCTTCCTTGCTCACCAGCCGCTGGCCGATTCGAAGCGCCGTCTGCAGGCGGGCCCCGTCCGTTTCCGCCACCACCCCGACCTGTGCGAGGCGTGCCGCCAACGCCTCGGGCGCGCGCACCGCATCTGCTAGCGGCGTGGCGCCCTCGGGCAGCGGCTGGGCGTCGCCCGCCGGCGACAGCGTGCGCCAATGCATCGGCGCACCGTCGTCCGTGCGGGCCTGAAGGTCGTCGCCGAGCGCGGCGCCCACGGCCGCTTCGAATCCGGGCTTGACCGTGACCCGGTCCCAGAGCGCGCGGCCAGGACCCGCGCTTGGATCGTCAAGAAGCGCGGCAAGGGCCGCGCGCTCGGCCTCGCTGCCTGCGAGCGCGGCGTCGGCCGCGCGCAGCCTCTCGCGCAGTGCACGTTCGCGGTCTTCGGCCTGCCCTCGTGCCGACTCCGCCTTTTGCAAAGCCGCGCGCGCAGCCTCCAGGCCTTCGGCGCGGATGCGCTCCTCTCTCTCTGCTTCTGACAACAGGCCGTCGGCTGGCCCAGCCTGCTCCAGTGCTGCGTGCTCCTCCCGCGCTCGCGCGAGGTCGTGCTCCAGCCGCTGCCTGCGCTGCCCCGCCTCGTCGATCCGCCTGCCCAGCGCCTCGCGCTCGGCCTCGGCCCGTGCCCGCGCCTGAGCGAGGGCCGCAAGGCGCTGCTCGACCGCCTCGACCTCGGCCCGCGCTTCCTCTCGCGCGGTGCGTGCCGCGGCCTCGGCCGCGGCATCGCCCTCGGCCGCACGGGCGAGCCTCTCGCGGATCTCGTCGACGCGCTCCTGCGCCGTCTCCGCATCCTTGGCGAGCGCCTCTTCGCGTTCGATATCGGCAGCGATCTGGACTCTCTTGCGCGCGTTCTCGTCGCGGGCGCGCGCGACGCGCTCCTCCTCCTCGGCCAGCCGCTCATGCTCGATGCGCAGCCGGTGCAGGGCAGCCGACCGCTCCGCCTCCTGCTGGCGTCGCTCGGGCAGGACCGCCTCGGTGTCGGTTTGGCGGCGCGCGGCCTCGGCGGCGGCCCCGGTCGCTTTCTCAACCCGGCGGGCTGCCTCATCCGCCTGACGTGTCACCTCCTCGACGCGGGCGCGTGACGCCATCCAGCGCACGAGGAGCAGCGCCGCCTCGGTCTCACGTATTCTCTCCGAGAGCCGCTTGTAGCGCTTCGCGTGGCGCGCCTGCCGCTCCAGGTCGCGCAGTTGCGTCTCCAGGGTGCCGATCACGTCCTGGAGACGATCCAGATTGGTCTCCGCCGCCCTGAGCTTGAGCTCGGCTTCGTGCCGCCTTGCGTGCAGGCCGGTGATGCCGGCCGCCTCCTCGAGCAGGGCCCGGCGCTGGGTCGGCTTCGCCCCGATGATATCGCCGATGCGTCCCTGGCCCACCAGCGCGGCGCTGTGGGCGCCGGTGGCGGCGTCGGCAAACAGGAGCTGCACGTCGCGGGCGCGGACGTCCCTGCCGTTGACGGTGTACGTCGAGCCCTCGCCGCGCTCGATAAAGCGCGTCACCTCGAGCTCGGCCGCGTCTCCGAGTCCCGGTAGCGTCTTCCGATCCGCATTATCGAGGCTGAGCGTGACCTCTGCGATCTCGTGGGCCGGGCGGCGGGCGGTCCCGCCGAAGATGACGTCTTCCATGCCGCCGCCCCGCATCTGGCGCGGTGCAGTCTCCCCCATGACCCAGCGCATCGCCTCGACGAGGTTCGACTTGCCGCAGCCGTTGGGGCCGACGATCCCTGTCAGCCCGCGCTCGATCTGCAGCTCCGTTGGCTCGACGAAGGACTTGAAGCCCGCAACCCTGAGCTTCGTTACCTGCACCGGCCCTCGCTCCGTCTACGAACCAGCGGCAAGACGGTCGATGTGCTGGGCAAACGCCTCGAAGCTCATCTTGCCTTCGTATCTTTCGCCATTGACGATCAGCGTCGGCGTGCTGCTCACGTCGTATTCGGCCTGGGCCGATGCCATCGACTGGAATATCGCGTTCTCGAGGTCCGTGTCCGCGAGGCACGCATCGAAGCGGTCTCGGCTCACGCCGCCCAGCTCGCCGATCTGCGCGAGCTTGTCCGTGTAGTCGCGCGAGCTCGCCCAGTCGTCGAAGGTCGCGAACAGAACGTCGACGAAGGCGAAATAGCGATCCCGGCCGGCGCAGTGGGCAAGAATCGTGGCCTGAACGGCGGGCATATTGAGCGGAAAGTCGCGCGCCACGAAGCGCACCTTGCCGGTATCCACATAGTCCCGCTTGAGCGGCTCAAAGATGTTCTGGTGGAACCAGCGGCAGTGGGGGCAGGTGAGCGACAGGTACTCGATCACCGTCACCGGTGCGTCGGGGTCGCCGAGCGCCAGGTCGCCGGGCCTCTCGCCGATCCCGGCGGCTGCACCGGGCAGCGGCGCGAGCATCGCAACGGCCGGAACGGCCGCCGCTGTTCCGATGAAGAAACGACGCGAAATCATGGCGGTACCCTCATCCATTGATGTCGCACCCGAGGAAGGTGCGACCCTTCTGCCTGCACGCCTCCATGACCGAAAGACGGGATGCATGTTCGATCCTAACCATTTAGTAGTTCCTGCAGACGCTGCCGGACGGGCCCTATTCCGACTAACTCGGACAGAAAGAACTCCATGTTGTCGGGTCCATCTGCTCGTCGCGCTGCGACGATTGGTCCATAGTCGATCTCAAGCAATTCGCACAGTTCAGTCCCCGTCATTATCTCGTCACGAGCGATCTTCCTTTTGAAGCCCTCCCATATCGCTTCTTTGTCTTCCATGTTAAAGGCGCAGAAGTGCGCCCGAACCCGATATTGGATGTGCTGTGCGTTGCGTTCGATGAATCCATGCATCGCGCGACGTTCTGCGCTGGCCTTCTTGGTATCGAATACGTGGCCGTCCTTGAGTTCGATTATGTGGCATGCTTGAGCGCCCTGCCGACGTTTGAACACCATGAAGTCTGGCTCTGGGCCGGCAAAGTCTAAAGTATTACTTTCCTTCATCTGACGTTTGCGCGCCAAGAATACTCCATCCGGCATTATTTCTTGCTCAAGAAATGCATCTAAGTCTGCAATATTCTCCGCTAATCCAGCGATGAGCCTTTCTAGTTCGGTCCCTGATGAGATTGCAGCAGAATGAACCTTGCTAGCAAGTTCACCCAGCGCGGTATTACCAAAAATCCGCTCGTAGGAGCCTGACGTGTTCCTCGGCTGGGCATTTCGAAGACGAGCCATTATGACTATCCGTTCAGATCACAACCGAGAAAATTACGCCTCTGTTCTCGCGCTGCTTGCAAGACGGAGAACGAGCCTGCTGCAGGATCAATCACGAAGTCTCCCTCGTGACTGACGGCGGCCATCAGTTGTCCTTGGAGACCCGTGGGCTTGGCGTGCGGATGCTCGCGCTGCGAAACTTGCTCAGGGACAACGTCGGGAATGTTGTGGACCTTCCATACGCCCTTGGCCTTACGCGGCGGCTTTTGCAGGATAATGCAATGCTCCGCACGGCGACGCGTCCGGTATCCCATACCGAATGTTCCTTTGTCCCAAGTGAGCATGTCTACGATCTCAAGTCCGGTTCCGTCGCGCCATTCATTGATACCTTGACACAGGTGGAATTTGTCTACCCACAGGAACAGATGACCAGACGGGGTCAAGGCCTTGGCTATCCCGCGGACAAACTTCCCTATAACGGCTTCCGACATCTGTTCCAGCGCACAACGTCGACGGCCTCTTTCCTTTCCCTCGTTGCCGTAGGCCAGCTTTTCGAGGACGCCGCGGTATTGCGGATCGAAGAAGGCGACTGGGATCGAGTCATCAGGGAGCAGGGCCAGAAACTCCAGTCCGTCCATCTTCAGTCGCGTGTTGGGCTTCAACTCCGGCGGCAGTTCGAGCGCTGGCGCTTGGACAGTGCGTAGGCTGGAGAATACCGTCGTCGACGTCGTTTCGGGCGTATCGTCGATAGGCTCTTTCAGCTGCCGCGCACTGCGAGACATCATTCACTCCGCCATCATGATTCTGCGCTACGATACTGTGGGCCGAGGAACATATCAAGAACAATGCCAGCAGTGAGCGGAACAGGTATGTTGCGTCCCCCCATCTGCAACCGACAACCGAAGGCGAGGTCCGTCGGCAGCGCCAACGGCGGCTGGTCCACCTGCCGCACGGACGAGAACACCGAGACCGTTCCGGTGCCCGGCGGCTCCTCCAACGGTGTAGCGGCTTCGTTCTCCATTCCGGGCCGGACTGTACGCCTGCCCGTGGCGAAAAGTATAGTTCCGGGAATCGAGGCGCCGGACTCTCGCACGGACGAACGGCAAATCTTCCCCTTTCAGCCGGAATATGTGTTCATTATCAATATATTACTATTTCTTCGAGCGGGCGAGGACCGCGCGGCCGAGACCGGCAAGCGCTGCCTTCAGGCGGCCGTCCCGCGTGGAACCGACGGTCGTTTCGACACGTGCAGCCGACTCCGAGTCGATCTTCGGCGGTACTCGCGGCCCGGCGGTCGGCGGTGCCCGACGCGACGGCGCGCGGTTCACGTAGGCGATCCGCGTCACCGCGCGGTAGCCGTAGTAGGCGGCGATCCGCTCGAGGATTTGAGGTTCGAGATGCTGAAGCTCAACCGCGACCGGTCCCGAGACGCAGACTCTGAGCGTCCCGTCCCGCCGCAGGCGGTCGGGCCACGAGCAGGCGGCGACCGCCTCGCCCACGATCGCGGGCCACTCGGCGGCGATTCCCGCCGCTGCAAGCCCGCGCGCCTCGAACGAGGCGGCGGTGATCTTGCCGATCAGCGTGGAGAGCGGCTGCGCCTGACGGGCCTTGCGCATGTCCGGGCCGAACGTCGCGGGTTCCAGCGCACGGTGTACGCCGAACAGCGCCCGCTGTGAAGCACCGACTCCCATGAACGCCGCCCACCCCGATTCTCCCGTGCACCTGGCCCAGGCGCTGCTCGGCTGGTACGACCGCCACCGCCGCCGCTTGCCCTGGCGCACCGAGCCCGGCGCACGTCCCGACCCCTACCGGGTCTGGCTCAGCGAGATCATGCTGCAGCAGACCACCGTTCCGGTGGTTGCGGGCTACTTCCAGCGATTCCTGGAGCGCTGGCCGACGCTGGAGGCGCTGGCGCACGCCGAGCTCGACGAGGTGCTCCACGCCTGGCAGGGGCTCGGCTACTACGCCCGCGCGCGCAACCTGCACGCCTGCGCCAGGCGCGTGCAGGCCGAGCACGGCGGTTGCCTCCCGCCCGAAGAAAAGGCATTGCGGGCGTTGCCGGGGATCGGGCGCTACACCGCTGCGGCGATCGCGGCCATCGCCCACGACCGGCCGGCGACCGTCGTCGACGGCAATGTCGAGCGGGTGATCGCCCGTCTGCGCGCGGTGGAGACCCCGCTGCCGACGGCGAAGCCGACGCTCTACGCTCTTGCTGCCGAACTCACTCCGGAGACTCGGCCGGGTGACTACGCGCAGGCCCTGATGGACCTCGGCGCGACCGTCTGCACGCCGCGCAATCCGGGATGCCTCGCCTGCCCTTGGCGTGACGCCTGCGAGGGTCATGCACGGGGCATGGCCGACACGCTGCCGCGCCGATTGCCGAAGCGTCCCCGCCCGCTGCGCCATGGCGTTTCCTTCTGGCTGATGCGCGCGGACGGAGCGGTGCTGCTGCGAAGACGACCGGAGACGGGGCTCCTCGGTGGCATGATCGAGCTACCCACCACCCCCTGGCGCGACCAGCCGTGGGGCCTGGCGGAGGCCACGGCCCACGCGCCCGAGGCGTGCCGCTGGCAGGCGCTGCCGGAGCCCGTGCGTCACGGCTTCACCCATTTTGAAATTGAGCTTCTGGTGGCCGCCGCCGAGACCGATGCCGCGAGCGACGGCGGAGAGGACGGCGACATCTGGTGCCCGCCTGCGCGCTTCTCGGAGCATGCGTTGCCGACGCTGACTCGAAAGCTGGTGCGCTACGCGGCGCGGCACCGGTCGGGTCCGGGCAGCGGTTGACCGTGCTAGCATCGCCTCCCGGCGCTTGAGATCGGTGGAGGAATCGCGCGAGTGGCGGCAGGCGGACGACGGGCGGCAACAGGCAGGCCGGCGCGACTCTCGCCGACGCGCGTCCGCGAGGCGATGAGGCGTGCCGCGCTGTACGCGCGAACCGGGCGGCTCGCAGAAGCACGCGACCTTTACCGCACGGTTCTGGCCGCCAAGCCCGACCATCGGGAGGCGCTGAAGGCCGCCGCGCTCGTCGCCTTCCGTCTCGATGGGATGGACGAAGCGGCGGCGCTCCTGCAACGAGCGGTGGCGCTCGATTCCGGAGACGCCGGCGCCCATAACGACCTCGGCAACGTTCTGCAGGCGGCCGGCCGCGTCGACGCCGCGCTCGCCGCCTATCGCCGTGCGATCGAGATCGACCCGGAGAGGGCGGAGACCCACGTCAATCTCGGCCAGGCGCTCCGGGTCCAGGGAGATCTTGACGGCGCCGCCGAAGCCCTGGGCCGTGCCGCCGCGCTCCGCCCCGGCCATGCCGGCACCATGCTTCGTATCGGGCTCGTCCATCACTCCAAGGGGGATCTCGACGGGGCGGAGCAGACCTTTCGCCAAGTGCTCGCCATCGAGCCGGAAAATGCGGAGGCCTGCTTTGCCCTCGGCAACATTCTCTATGCCCAGGGCCGGCTCGACGACGCCGTGGCGGCCTACGGGCAGGCGGCGGCGCTCAGGGCCGATATCCTCGATGCCTCGTTCGAGGTGGGGAAGCCCCGGCACGTCCACGCCCATCTCGATCGCGGAAACCCCGAAGCGGCCCTCAGGGCCTGCGACGACCTGCTGTCACGGCATCCGGGCCAGAGCGGCGCCCTGGCGATGAAGGCAGTCGCCTTATGGGAGGCGGGCGAGAAGGACCGGGCACGGACGCTGCTCGATTTCGATCGCCTGCTTCGTCAGGAACGCTGCGCGCCGCCGGCGAACTTCGCCGACATGGCGGCCTTCAATGTAGCGCTGGTCGCCCATGTTCGCGGCCACCCAACGCTCCGGGCCGCGCCAGAGAGCTACTCGATGGAGCGTGGCCAGAGCACCGGCGAGCTGCTTCCGGGCAGCGGCGCGGCGGCGGCCTTCGGAGGCCTGGTGGAGCGGGCGGTGGACCGCTACCGCGACGCGCTGCCGCAAGACGCCGGCCATCCGTTTCTCTCCGACATCCCGAACCGGGTCAGGGTCACGGCGTGGGGGGTCATCCTCGACGAGGGCGCCTATCAGGTGCCGCACATCCATCCCTCGGCCTGGCTCAGCGGCGTCTACTACGTCGCCCTCCCCCCTGCCCTCGGCGCAGACGACGACGGCACGGCGGGGTGGATCGAGTTCGGGAAACCCTATTGGGACTTCCGCATCCGGGCGGAGCCGGAGACCCGGCTGATCGAGCCCGAGGAGGGGCTGATGCTGCTCTTCCCCTCCTACATGTTTCACCGCACCCTGCCCTTCGCCGGCGCGGGCGAGCGCATCAGCATCGCGTTCGACGTGCTGCGGGGAGAGTGACGGGCAACCAGCAACACAAGAGGCTGCGAGGATGAACGAGCAAAGGGACTTGCCCCAGGAAGCGGGCTACAACCTGCGTCAGCGCCATCCGGAATTCGAAGAGTATTTTGCGGTGTGGGAGGCCGAGAGCGCGCGGGTCCGGGACTCCCTCGACTGCAAGCTCGATGTCCGCTACGGCGCCGGCCCCAACATGACCGCCGACCTCTTCCCGGCGGCTGCCGGGGGCGCGCCGATCCAGGTCTTCATCCACGGCGGCTACTGGCGCTCCATGGACAAGGACATCCATTCGTTTCCCGCCGAAGGCTTCGTCGCTGCCGGCGGTGCAGCCGTCTCGCTCAACTATGCGCTGGCGCCGGCGGTGACGCTCGACACGATCGTCGAGCAATGCCGCACCGCGATCGAGTGGATCGCCGGCAACGCAGGCCGGCTCAACGGCAATCCGGACCGCATCTTCGTCTCCGGCCACTCCGCCGGCGGTCACCTCACCGGTGCGATGCTTTGCACCGACTGGGCGGCGCGCGGGCGCCCTGCCGACCTGGTGAAGGGCGGCACCGCCATCTCAGGCATCTTCGACCTGGCGCCGCTCATGGAGACCAGCATCAACGACGATGTCCGACTCGACGCCGAGGCGGCCGCGCGCAACAGCCCGATTCACAACCTGCCGTCAGGGGGCGCAGGCGGCCAACTCATCGCAGCCGTGGGCGCGGCGGAGACGCCGGAGTTCCTTGCCCAGAACCGGGGCTTCGCCGAGGCTTGGCAGGCGCGCGGCTTCCAGGCCACGGTCATGGAGATCGAGGGCCTCCACCATTTCAACGTGGTGATGGAGATGGGCCGGCCCGGCAGTGCTCTCACGCAGGCGGCACTCGCCCAGATGGGGTTGTGAGGAACGCGCCTCGCCTCCGCACGTGCCGCCGCTATGGTTTGACGCATTGAAATCCGGTTCAAGCATAAAGGACGGGCTTGCCCAACCGTTGCGGGAGGGGTAGGGCAAGGCCCGGCGGCCCGGCCGGCCGCCAAACCCCGAGAGGTGCGCCATGACCGTAAGCCGCGGCCGCGATTTCCTGGCCCTCCCCGGCCCGACCACCGTTCCCCACGAAGTGCTGCAGGCCATGCACCGGCCCGCCGTCGACATCTATGGCGAGGAGCTGACCGCGGTTACCGACAGCTGCCTGGACGATCTCAGGCGTGTCTTCCGCACGGATCAAGGGCGCGCCTACATCTACATCGCCAACGGCCACGGCGCCTGGGAAGCGGCGCTATCCAACGTGCTTTCACGCGGCGACAAGGTGCTGGTGCTGGAGAGCGGCCGCTTCGCCGTCGGTTGGGGTGAAATGGCCGAGCCGCTCGGGATCGAAGTGGAGGTACTTGCGGAACGTCCACAACGGGCAGTATCGCCGCAAGCACTGGACGAGCGCCTGCGCGCCGACAAGGCGGGCGACATCAAGGCCATTCTGGTGGTGCAGGTGGATACCGCCTCCGGCGTCGTGAACGACATCCCGGCACTGGGCAAGGCCATCCAAGCCAGTGGTCACGGTGCCCTCTTCATGGTCGACGTCATCGCATCGCTCGGCTCGATGCCCTTCGAGATGGACGACTGGGGCGTCGATGTCGCGGTGGCCGGTGCGCAGAAGGGCCTCATGATGACGCCGGGCCTGAGCTTCATCGCCGCGGGCGGGAAGGCGCTCGCCGCCCACGCCGATGCGGGGCTGAGGACGCGGTACTGGGATTGGACCGTGCGCGAGGGCGACCTCCACTACATGAAGTACTGCGGCACGCCGCCGGTGCACTTGCTGTTCGGGCTGCGCAAGTCCCTCGACATGCTGCTGGAGGAAGGGCTGGAGAACGCCTTCCGTCGCCACGCGCTCCTGGCCGGCGCGACCCAGGCGGCGGTCGAGCGCTGGTGCGACGTCGGCGCCCTCGACTTCAGCATCGTCGAACCGTCCGAGCGTTCGCCCACGGTGACCACGATCCTTCTGGAAGAGCCCCATTTGGGCCGCTTGCTCGACTGGTGTTGGAAGGTCTGCAACGTCAGCCTCGGCATCGGATTGGGGCCACTCAGCGGCCACGCCTTCCGCATCGCCCACATGGGCCATGTGAATGCGCCCATGATGCTGGGCACGCTCGGGGCCATCGAAACCGGACTCACCGCGCTCGATATCCCCCACGGCAAAGGCGGCGTCTCGGCCGCCGTAGACTACCTGGGTGCCCGCCTCAAGGCGTGAGAGTAGGAAGCGCTAGCCCTTCGGCGCTTCCTGGGCCGGCGCGGGACCAGCTTCCGGCGGGTCGTCGGACGGTGCATTGAGAACCATGGCGAGCGCGATCAGGACGGCGCCGACAAACAGCGCGACGGCGGCGTCCCTGAGGAAGCGCCGCACGCTATGCGCTCCCCTCCTCGGTTGACTCCGGCGCGTCCGCTTCGGCCCGGTGCCGGGGGGGGGGGGCCCCCGCCCCCCCCCCCCGCCCGCCAAAAAAAAACCCCCCCCGGGCCCCCCGGCGGGGGGGGGCACCCAAGAGGGAGGCCGGGCCCC
>JAPPHR010000070.1:0-7887 GCA_028820995.1 Rhodospirillales bacterium | reverse complement strand
CCCGTCCCCACCCCCCCCGGCCTCCCCCCCCCCCCCGGGGGCCCCCCCGGGCGGGGCCGGGGCGGCGGGGGGCGGGGGGGCCGCGCCGGCGGCCGCCAGCGCCTCCTCGAAATTCCGGCTCACGATGGGCCCGAAGTGGCGGCGATAGTCGCGCAAGAGGTCCGCCTGCACCTCGGGCGTGATGTCGCGCGCGAGATCGAGCCGGTGCTCGCAGACGTCGCAAACCAGCGCCGGATCGCCGACCACGGGCGTGCGCCACGCGTGCGGGCTGCATCGCTCCATCCCGATTCCTCTCCGTTCTATGTCCCCGATGCCCGCGCGGTTCCCAACTCAGGCGATACCGGTATCGGTGACGATCTGCATGATCTCCGTCCGCACGCCGTCGGGTGCGACAAAGAAGACGATCCGCCTCCGCCCGAACTCGGACTCGATCTCCTGCGGCTCGAGAATGAAGGGAACGCCGGCTTCGCGCAGTTTGGCGATCTCGGCATCGAAATCGTCCACCTCGAAGACGACGTGCAGGAAACCGAGGGGCAGCGGTTCATCCAGCAGGTCCTCGTATGGTGCCCTGGTGAACAACAGGATCCGGGTGCCGCCCAGCCGAAGGACCCGGTAGTCGCAGCCGAACACCCGGCCGGCGAGCCGCATCTCGCCGCCCATGGTCTCGGCATAGAAGGTGGAAGCGGCGTCGAGGTCCGCCACCTTGACCGCATAGTTCCAGAGCCGCATTCCGTTGCCGCCCCCACCCTCATGTCCGATCGGCGCACTCTATGCGGCGGATGGCGTATTCCTGAAACTCGGCGTTCCAACCATCTTCAAGGGCGGCATGATCACCGATCGCGCGTGCTTCGACGGCGTACTCGGTGACGGATCTCATGTTCGCCGTGCTGGTGACGGAATAGCCCAGTTTCTCCAGCTCGGCGACGCGGCGGCTCATGTAGCGCTTGTTTCGGTAGACACCGACGGAAATCGCGTTGGTCAGCGCGCCTGTGCCGATGATCCAGACATCATCCACACCCCTAGCGCGAAGCTCGCCCGCCAACGCGACTGCGGCCTCGCGGCTCGAAGCTGACGGCAGATACACCAGGTAGTTCCTGATGACCTGCTGCTCTTCGTGGCGCACCTCGACCGTTTCGGCACCCGCAGAGCGCATCCACTCCGCCGCCTCGTCGGCAGCGGCCTGCTCCTTGAACCAACCCGCGCGGACGCAGATCGCGCTTGCCGCCTTGGCAGGTACCGCCGCGGGTTCCGCGGGGCCTTGGGATTCCTCCGATTCACTGAGTTCGGTGGCGGGATCCTGTTCTTCATCGCTCACCGCCGCAGCCGCGGGACGCTCGCCGGGGGTCTCCATCGGCTCCGCATCTGCGACGACTTGTTCGCTCCCGTCCGACGGTGCGACGTCCTGGTCGCGGAGCTCATGAGCCTGCTGGTAGGCGCGCTCCGCGAGCTTCATGTAGACGTCGCCGAGATTGGCGTACACGACGGCATCCGATCTCAATTCCAGCGCCGCGACGAGGGCTTGGCGCGCATCGTCGAGCCGACCCAACCTGGCATAGAGCACGGCAAGATTGTTGTGCGTCTCGAACATTGCAGGATGATCGTTTCGAAGGTCCTCGAATATGGCGATCGCCTCGGCGAGTTTCCCTTCGCGCGCCAGCAAGACACCGTGAAGAAGCTGGACATTCGGCGAATCGGGCTCTTGCTCGAGCATCGGTTCGAGGGCCTCGCGCGCTTCCGGGTAACGTTCCTGAGAAACCAGGGACAGCGCGTCCGCGACCGGGTCGTTGGCGAGGGCGCCGGACCACATCATCGCGGCCAATATTCCGCATGCGAGCACCGCCCCTCCGAGCCATGCTGCCGCCGACACTTTTTGCCGGGCAATTGCCGTGCTATCCACGACCGCAGTCTTCTCGAATTCCATGCCGGTTCACCATAGGTGGCAACCGCAGCGCAGTCCATCGCACCGCCGCAGGTCGCGCCGATGAGCGACACATGACCGAGCAGATTCTGATCCTCGATTTCGGCTCGCAGGTGACGCAGCTGATTGCACGCCGCGTGCGCGAGGCCGGGGTCTACTGCGAGATCAGGCCTTACTCGACAGGCGCGAGCGAAATCGAACGCCTGGCGCCGCAGGGCCTCATCCTCTCGGGCGGCCCGGCGTCGCTCACCGAGGCCGAGGCGCCGCGCCCCGACGAGGGCATCTACGCGCTCGGCATCCCCCTTCTCGGCATCTGCTACGGCCAGCAGGCGATGTGTGCGGCGCTGGGCGGTGCCGTCGAATCGACCGCCCAGCGCGAGTTCGGACGCGCACACCTCGATATCGTCGAGCATTGCGCGCTCTTCGACGGCGTCTGGCAGGTGGGTGCGCGCGAGCAGGTATGGATGAGCCACGGCGACGCGGTCGCGGCGGTGCCCGACGGCTTTCGCGTGGTGGCTCGAACCGAGTCCGCGCCTTTCGCCGCTATTGCCGACGATTCACGCCACTTCTACGGCATCCAGTTCCACCCCGAGGTGGTGCACACACCTCACGGCGCGGCGCTCCTGGAAAATTTCGCGCGCCACGTCTCTGGCTGCGACGGAAGCTGGTCGATGGCCTCGTTCCGCACCAGCGCCATCGAGGCCGTTCGTGCGCAGGTCGGCGACGGCCGGGTGATTTGCGGGCTCTCCGGCGGCGTCGATTCGTCGGTGGTGGCGGTCCTTCTGCACGAGGCGATCGGGGAGCGGCTCACGTGCGTCTTCGTGGACACCGGCCTCATGCGCAAGGGCGAGGCGGAGGAAGTCACGAGCCTCTTTCGCGGCAACTACAACATCCCGCTCGTCCACGAGGATGCGGCGGCGGCATTCCTGGAACGCCTGACCGGCGTCACCGAGCCGGAGGAGAAACGCAAGATCATCGGCGCCACCTTCATCGACGTGTTCGACAAGGCCGCACGGAGCGCCGGCGATGCCGACTTCCTGGCCCAGGGAACGCTCTACCCGGACGTGATCGAATCGGTCTCCGTCAGCGGCCCGAGCGCGATCATCAAGTCCCACCACAATGTCGGCGGACTGCCGGAGCGGATGAAGCTCAGCCTGGTCGAGCCGCTTCGCTCGCTCTTCAAGGACGAAGTGCGGGCGTTGGGGCGCACGCTCGGCATGCCCGAGGTGCTCACAGGGCGCCACCCCTTCCCCGGGCCCGGCCTCGCGATCCGCATTCCGGGCGAAGTGACAGCAGAGAAGGTCGCGATCCTGCAGCAGGCCGATACAATATATATCGAGGAGATTCGCAACGCCGGCCTCTACGATGCCATCTGGCAGGCCTTCGCAGTCCTGCTGCCGGTACAGACCGTGGGCGTGATGGGCGATGCACGCACCTACGAGCACGTCTGCGCGCTCCGTGCCGTCACCTCGGCCGACGGCATGACCGCCGACTTCTACCACTTCGACATGGGGTTCCTCGGCGGGGTCGCGAACCGCATCGTCAACGAGGTCAAGGGCATCAACCGCGTGGTCTACGACGTGACCTCGAAACCGCCGGGAACCATCGAATGGGAATGAGGGGTCTATTCTGTCAGGGCGTGCGGTGGACGCTCGTGGTCCTCGCCGCTGCGGCCTTCGCGCTCGGAATGCAGTCCGCTGCCGCCGATTGGGAGACGGGTCAGTCCGCCTACGAGCGGGGCGATATTGCTGCTGCGCTGGAGGCGTGGCAGCCACTCGCCGAGGCGGGCGATGCGCGGGCGCAGGCAGCGCTCGGCAGCCTCTACATCCACGGCAACGGCGTTGCGGTGGACTATGCAGAAGCCTTGCGCTGGACCCGGAAGGCCGCCGAGCAGGGCGACGTCACCGGCCAGTTCAACATGGGCACCATCTATGCCGGCGGCCTCGGTGTCGAGCGCGACTACGGGACAGCAGCCGACTGGTTCGCCCGTGCGGCCGAGCAGGACGATGCTGCGAGCCGCTTCAATCTTGGCGTGCTCTACGCGCGCGGTTTGGGGGTGCCGAGGGACGATGAGGAATCGCTCTTCCTGCTCGGCACGGCGACGATCATCGCCGGCGATCCGGACGCCAACCTGCAGGAGATCGGCGCCGCCGCCGAGAACTACGCCTACGTCGTGATGATGACGATGGAGGAGCCGGCGCTGACGCGCGCGCTCGAGCGCACCCGCACATGGGAGAAAGAGTTCCTGCGCCGCTATCTGGCGCGGCGCCTGCGGCCCCCGGAACCCAAGGGCAACCTGGAGCCCCTCCCCTTCGAGTGACCGGCGCGCCGCGGCAGCCTTACCCGCCGAGCCGTTCCAGGCGCTGCGACTCCGGGCGTTCGAGCAGCCTGCGGATGTGGCAGGCGAGGCGCACGGCCCAGGTCTCGACCGTGTCAGCCGAGCGAATCTCGCTGTTGCGGATCTCGATGAGGAGCGACGGCAGCCCGCGCCCCTCGGCGTGCACGGGCAGGGTATAATCCGTGAGCACGCCGAAGTCGTAGGGCTCGTTGGCCCCGACCGCGAGCCCATCCGCCCGCAGCAGCTCGATCAAGGGGTCCGCCATGCGCCGGTCCTTGTCCCAGCAGATGCCGATCTGCCACGGCCGCGGAGCGCCGTTGACGAGTTGCGGGGTGAAGCTGTGGACCGCCACCAGCACGGGGATCACACCGGAGGCAGTCAACCGGTCGAGGGCGGCGGCGATCGCGTCGTGGTAGGGCGTGAAGATCTCCGCGATCCGTGCATTTACCGACGCCCGGTCGAGTCCCGTGTTGCCGGGCACCGGAACCGTGTCGCTCACCGCCGGAATCCGGTCGGGCGCCGCGGCCGGGCGGTTGCAGTCGACCACCAGCCGCGAATAGCCCGCGAGCACCGCCGGCGCGTCGAGCAGCGCCGACAGCCGCCGGGCCACGTTGCCGGCACCGAGGTCCCAGCCGATATGCTCCGTGCGCTCCACCTCGCTCACGCCGAGAGTGCCGAGCGCGGCTGGAATCCGGCAACTCGCATGGTCGCACACGACGAGCGCACGCGACGCTCCTTGCTCGTTGAGCGTTTCAAAGGGCGGCGGGTCGGCGGGCCCGAGCAGCGGCACAGTCATGGGCGCACCTATAACCTGTAGATGCGCCGGGCGTTCTCGACACCGATGAGCGTCGCAATCCGCTCGGCCTCCGTCACCGAGCACTCGTCATCGTCTATCCATTTCCCGAGGGCACGGGTGAGAGCGGTGCGGAAGCGCTTTGCGCCGAGGAAGTAAAGCTCTGCCAAGCCGAACGCATCGGTGCTGAAGAGCTGCTTGGTGAAGGGCACGAGCTCGAGCGCCTCGTCCATGATCCGCTGGTAGCTCGGCCCCACCCAGTTCAACGCGAAGCCCACGTCGCAATAGACCTGCGGGAAGTTCTCCGCCATCAGGCCGGCCTCGCGGTGGAAGGGGTAGCAGTGCAGCAGAGTGATGGGAAAGCCCCAGGACTCGACCTCCTTGACCCACGGCGTGAGGTGGCTCGGGTCCACCCGGTGAAGCTCGATGTCGGGATCGCCCATGCCGATGTGAAACTGGATCGGGAATCCGCGCTCGCGGGCGATGTCGGCGCCGGCCCAGATCAGATGCCGCTCGAGAGTCTGGTCGACAAGGCGCACGTTGCCGGTCTGCTCGATCTCGGCGAGCCAGCGCCCGGCCGCGGCTTCGACCTCGGCGGGCGCGGGGTTCCCGTAATCGATGCGGAGTGTCGCGCGGTAGGCGAGGATCGACTTGAGGCCGACGACGTTCTCGTCCCCGACGGCACTGCGCACGGCCGCCTCGAAGGCCTGCGCGTAGCCCGCCGCCGAGACGCCGCCCCGCGCAACGCCCTCCGCCACGGATTCCATACGCACGATCTCCCGTGCCGGCGCACTGGCGATCGCGCCGACCTCGGTCACGCTGCAAAGCTCCTCCGGCCGGTTGCCGCTGTCCACGATGTAGGTGCCGATTCCGGTCGCGGCGAGGAAGCGCCGGTTGACCTCGGCCGCGCCCAGCGCACGACGGCGCTCGGCGTACTCTGCGGGCGGGCAGAGCGGCGGCAGGTCCAGCACCGGCGCGCACCAGCGGCGCACGCTGAGCGCCACCGGCTTGTCCCAATGGCTCGTGCCGGGCGGCGCCGGCGCAAAGGCCTCGCTCAGCGAATCCGCGAGACGCGCGTCGTCCAGGTCTGCGGGAAACAGGCCGTGGCAGTGATGGTCGACGAGGGGCAACGCATCGGCAATGTCGTCAACGGGCATCGGGATACCTCCGAATCGCCGCGTCCGGGGGGCGCCCGGCCACTCTAAGGCTGGGCGGGCGACGAGTCATCGGCACCTGTCGGTGGAGGGGCCGAGGCCGAGCCCGCGCAGTTCGCTGCGGCCCCGTGCTATCGTCCGCCCGCAACCGGCGGGAGGAGAACATGGCGATTACGTTGCAGGGGAAGGCCGCGATCGTGACCGGCGCGGGCCGCGGCATCGGCAAGGGCATTGCGGCGGTGTTCGCGAAGGAAGGCGCCAGGGTGCTCGTGGTTAACCGCAGCGCCGAGGCGGGCCAGACTGCGACGGAGGAGATCGTCGCTGCCGGTGGCGAGGCGTCGTTCCTCCAGGCCGATGTCAAGAGCCGCGCCGACATGGATCAGATGGCGGCGACCTGCGTCGAGCGTTACGGCGCAATCGACGTGTTCTGCGCCAACGCCGGAGTCTTTCCCACATCGCACATAGCGGACATGACGGACGAGACGTGGGACGACGTGCTCGATACCAACCTCAAGGGCGTCTTCTACGGGGTGCGGGCCTGCATCCCGCAGATGAAGGCGCAGGCGCAGGGCCGAATTGTCGTGATTTCGTCGATCACCGGTCCCAATGTGGGCTGGCCGGGGCTCTCTCACTACATGGCGTCGAAGGGCGGTGTGAACGCGTTCGTCAGGGGCGCGGCGCTGGAGCTTGCCACGCACAACGTCACGGTCAATGCGATCTCCCCCGGTTCGATCATGACGCCCGGCCTGGTCGAGCTGGGCGGGGACCAGGTGGAGGAAATCAGGTCGATCATTCCGGCAGGCTACATCGGCGAGACGGAGGACATCGCCTACGCCGCGGTCTACCTCGCGAGCGATCAGGCGCGCTACATCACCGGCCAGGCGCTCGTGCTCGACGGCGGGCAGATTTTGCCGGAGAGCCCCGCCGCGCTTGCCGACGTTTGAGACACGACCGGTGCGCCCAGCTGATTGACAAACGCCACGCCCCCGTTATCGATGGAGACGGAGCGCCCGTAGCTCAGCCGGATAGAGCACTTGATTCCTAATCAAGATGTCGCAGGTTCGAGTCCTGCCGGGCGCGCCATTCTTTTCAATGGGTTACGGTGGTTTCTGTCAGAAGGTCTGTCCCTCTTTAGACACTCCGGTCGGTTGGTTTAGACACCCTTGTTCGCGTTTCACGCTTCACGATGCCCGCCCGGGCGGGCCTTTCCTGTTGGGCGCCGCGCGTGTAGCGCGGGATCATCGCGGCCGGCCGGCGGCCCAGAATCGCCGTGACCGAGCCGCGGAAGCGCTCCGGGTCGGCGTTTTCGTGCGGCGGCTCGACGGCCCAAAATAGGCCGCTTGCCGAGAACCGAAGTGGGCTATCCCCTTCGGACGGGCACGCCTTCCAGGAGGCCGTTGCGGTCCATGTCCTGCCAGGCGTCCATGAAGACCTCGTTCCACTGCGAGGTCATGGGGTGGTCCATCATGTCGCGGTAGACCGTCCACATGGTGACGAGCTCGTCGGCGCCGTCGCGGAAGGCGGCGTAGGCGGTCTCCACAGTGCGGACCAGGGCGGCCATGATGAAGGGGCGCTGCTGCCAGCCGCCGAACACCTGCGCGCACTCGCGGATCAACTTCGTCGGATCGCCGCCCGCTTCCTTGACCGGCTCGCAGAAGGGGAGGATGTGATCGACGCCCGCCTG
>JAPPHR010000113.1 GCA_028820995.1 Rhodospirillales bacterium | reverse complement strand
TGAGCGACGACCTGCCCATCGGCTGCCAGATCGTGGGCCGCCACTTCGACGACCTCACGGTGCTGAAGGTCGCCGACGCGCTGGAGAAGAGCGCGGACTGGCAGAGCGTGTAGCGGCCGCGGCGCAAAGCCGCGGCTGCAGGGGGGCTGCATGGCAGAGGTGACGGAGAAGCCGGAACGCTGGGTCGTCCGCAAGCCTGCGGTGACGAGCCTGGGCGGCGTGGTCGCGACCCAGCACCAGGCCGCGTCCGAGGTCGGCGCGCGGGTGCTGGCAGCGGGCGGCAACGCGGTCGACGCCGCCGTGGCGACGAGCCTTGCGCTGGCGGCGGTCGAGCCCTGGATGAGCGGGCTCGGCGGCGGCGGGTACATGCTCGTCCGCCCCGGCGGCGGGGATCGCACGTGGGCGATCTCCTTCGGGATGGTGGCGCCGGGCGCACTGGACCCGGCGGACTATCCGCTCACCGGCGAAGCGGGCGCCGACATGTTCGGCTGGCCGGCGGTCGCGGAGGACCGCAACATGCGCGGCCCGCTGGCAGTCGCGGTGCCGGGGCAGGTCGCGGGCTTAGGCCTCGCGCACGAGCGCTTCGGTTCCCTGGCCTGGGCCGATCTCGTGGCGCCGGCGTGCAGGCTGGCCGAGCAGGGCATGGAGGTGGACTGGCACGCCACCGTCGCGATCGCAGCGTCTGCGCCGGAGATCGCGCAGGACCCCGGCTCTGCCGCCACCTATCTCGCGGACGGCTTTCCGCAGGCCACGCCCTGGACCGGGGACGCGCCCCGCATAAGGCTGGGCCGGCTCGCGGATACGCTGCGCCGGCTCGGCGAGGCCGGGCCCGAAGACTTCTACAGGGGCGAGATCGCTCAGGCGATCAGTGCCGACATGGCGGCGCTCGGCGGGCGGTTGTCGGCGGCCGATCTGGCGGGCTACGAGGCAGAGGCCGAGGAGGTGTCGCCGCTGCCTTACCGGGGCTCCCGGGTCTGGGCCGCGCCGGGGTTGACCGCGGGGCCGACGCTGATCGACGTGCTGAACTGCCTTTCCGCCTCCCTCGATCCGGGCGCGGCCCCCGGCGGCGAGGCCTACGCGGCTTACGCCGAGGCGTTGCAGGCGGCTTACGCCAGGCGGCTGCGCGCCATGGGCGAGAGCAGCGATGCCGACCGCGCGTCCTGCACCAGCCACCTCGGCGTCGCCGACCGGGAGGGCACCGTGGTCGCGCTGACCCAGACGCTGCTCTCCCCCTTCGGCGCCAAGGTGATGCTGCCCGAGACCGGAATCCTGCTGAATAACGGCATCATGTGGTTCGACCCGCGGCCGGGCGCACCCAACAGCATCGCGCCCGGCAAGCGGCCACTCTCCAACATGTGCCCCACAGTCGTCGAGCTCGCGGACGGGCGGCGCGCGGCGCTCGGCGCCTCCGGCGGGCGCCGCATCCTGCCCGCCGTGGCGCAGCTTCTCTCCTTCCTCGCGGACTTCGGCATGAGCGTGGACGAGGCCGCGCACTGCCCGCGCATCAATGTGGACGGCCCCGACCTCGTCGAGGCCGATGCGCGGCTGCCGGCGGAGACGCTCGGCATGCTCGCAACCCGATTCGCGCTTGGCGTTCGGCCGCACGGGGTTCATCCGACGGCGTATGCGTGCCCCAACGCGGTCGTCTGGGAGCCTGCGAGCGGCGCCGCGACCGGCGCTGCCCACGTGATGTCCCCCAACGCATTCGTCGGCGCACCGTAGCGCCGGACCGGAGGAGCCCATGGCGAGCCAGACGCGCATCGGCATGATCACGCCGTCGCTCAACACGGTGCTGGAGCCCGTGACCTACGCCCTGCTCGCGGACCTGCCCGACGTGACGGCGCATTTCAGCCGGGTGCGGGTGTCCCAAATCTCGCTCGGCGAGGACTCGGCGGCCCAGTTCGGCGACGAGCCCATGCTCGCCGCTGCGCGCATGCTGGCCGACGCCCGCGTCCACGCAATCTGCTGGAACGGCACCGCCGGCAGCTGGCTCGGCCCCGACTTCGACCGCCGGCTTTGCAAGGCGATCGCGCTCGAGACCGGCATCCCGGCGACGAGCGCGACGCTGGCGCTGGCCGAGCTCTTCCGCAGCCGGGGGGTCAAACGCTACGCGCTTGTCACGCCCTTCGAGGACGCGCTGCAGGAGGCGATTATCGAGACTTACCGGCGCGAGGGCTTCGAGTGCGTCGCCGAGCGTCACCTGGATAGCGGCGACACCTTCGGCTACGCCACGATCCCCGCGGCTGAGACCGAAGGCATGATCCGCGCCGTGGTGGGCGCCGAGCCGGAGGCGATCGCCGCCGTCTGCACCAACCTGAACGGCGCGCCCCACGCCCCCCAGATCGAGGCGGAAGCGGGCCTGCCGGTCTACGACAGCGTGGCGGCGGCTCTCTGGGGCACGCTCGCGCTGGCCGGAGTCGACCCCAGCCGCATCGCCGGCTGGGGCGAGATCTTCTCCGTCGCGCCCGCTTCGCTGGAGCGCCTCGGCGCCCTGGCTTAGGCGCTTGCCGCCTGCTCCTCCTCGGGCTCCAGCAGGTCGGCGACGGGGGTTGCGTGCCAGCCGTCGGCGCGCTTCGACCAGTAGAGGTCGGAGAGCCGGCCGGTGGTGATGCCGGGTGCGCCGTTGCCGATGGGCTTGTCGTTGACCCGGACGACCGGCATGACGCCCCCGCCGGAGGACGAGATGAACGCCTCGTTGGCGCCTTCGAGGTCTTCGGCGGTGAGATCGGCCGCCTCGGCCGCCATGCCGACCTCCTGGCAGAGGTCGAACACGGTCTTGCGGGTGATGCCCTCCAGCAGGTTGTCGCCGGGCGTGAGCGCCTTGCCGTCGCGGACGATCCAGACGTTGAAGCCGGGGCCTTCGGTGAGGTAGCCGTCGGTGGAGAGAAGAACCGGCTGGTCCGCGCCGTTATCCAGCGCCTCGAAGTGGGCGGCGGTGAGGTCCATCCGGTTGAAGTTCTTGCACCGCTGGTTGATGGCCGCGTCCGGCGCGCGGCGGTTCTGGGCGATCCAGAGATGCGCGCCCGCCTTCACCTTGGGCTCGGGCACGATGGTGTAGTAGGGCACCGCGTAGGCGATCAGCTCGTTCTCCGAGGTACGCGGGTCGCCGAACGCGGCACCGCCGGCGTAGCGCCCGCGCGTGCACAGCACGTAGACGATCGAATCCTTGAAGCCCGCGCGGTGGGCGCACTGCGCCATGATCTGCCTGATTTCCGCGTCAGGCAGCGGCGGCGTGAGGCGCACGTGCGCGCACGAATCGTGGAAGCGCTGCATGTGGTCGTCGAGGCGGAAGAACACGCCGTCGCAGACCGTGACCGCGTCGAACACCACGTCCGACTTGTGGAAGGCCGGGTCGAGGATCGGTATCGACGCCTCCTCGATCGGCATGTAGCGACCCTGGCAGTGAGCGATTCCCTTCGATTCCGACATGGTTGCGGCCTCCCCGGCGGCGTTGAGCGGTCTGGCGCGGACGGTAAGGCGCTGCGGCCCCCGCCGTCAATGTCTCCCGTTCCGGCCTGGAACGGGGCCACGAAGAAATTCGCGGGCAGCTTGCGGAAAACGAAGAATAACATGTGGAGCCGGCGCGGAAGCCGCTATGATGCTGACCCAAATGAAGCGGGAGAACCCGCCGAAGCGCCCATCTCACAGAAAAGCAAGTTGGTCCATCATGTCAGACATCAGTTCACCGCCTCCCGAAGGCGACTCAATCACGGCCCAGGTCAAGTGGTTCAACCCGACCAAGGGATTCGGCTTTCTCGTTCCCGACGACGGCACGCCCGATGTCTTTTGCCATGTGTCCGCGGTCGAGCGTGCTGGCTTCGAGACGTTGCCTCAGGGAGCGACCGTCACGTGCCAGATCGTGCAGGGGCAGAAGGGCCCGCAGGTCGCGCAAATCCTGGACGTCGATACCTCGACGGCGGTCGCCATGCCGCCCAGGGGCGACCGGCCGCGCCGCCCCGGCCCCGGCGGCTTCGAGAGCCGGCGCTACAACGAGCCGATGGGTCCGACCGAGGAAGTCGAGGGCACGGTCAAGTTCTACAACGTGGGCAAGAGCTACGGCTTCGTCACGCCGGACAGCGGCGGGCAGGACGTGTTCATCCATGCCAAGGTGCTTGCCCGCTCCGGCCTCGACGATCTGGAGCCTCAGCAGCGCGTGCGGCTGATGATCACGCAGGGCCCGCGCGGGCCGCAAGCGACCAGCGTCGAGCTGATCTGAGGCCGCTCGCCAATGGCGAGCGGTACATTCTTGGCGTAAGCCGCGGCGCGGGCTGAAGCGACCCGCTCACGCGGGCTCCCCGGCGCGCGAGGCGCGCCCGCGCGACTGGATCGAGCCGATCACCATCATGACGAAGGCGGCGAGCATCAGCGCCGCCGCGCCCCACACGTAGGCCGAGTGGGTCTCGCCGAAGAAGAGAATGCCCCAGCCGATGCCGCCGACCACGCCGATGATGTTCACGATGGAGAAAAGCGTGGCGCCGGCGCGGCGCACGATGACGTAGAACAACGGCCACATGATGACGTTGATGATGACCGCGGCGACGAGCGAAAGGTCGCCGTCGAGATCGGGCCCGGGGAAGAGGTAAAGCTGATCCGTCGCCGGAAGGAAGGGGACGAGAAGCAGCGCGCCGGCGAAGAGGTTGCCGACCGCAAGGCCGAGCGAGGTTGACGCGGGCGGGCGAAAGCGCTCGACGAACACGTTGAGCGCGCCGAAGCCGAAGGGGATCAGCAGCGCGACGACGAACCAGAGCGCCATGCTGGGCGCAGGCAGGCTTCCCCCCGGGATCACGACGAGGAGGACCCCGGCGATGGCCGTCAGCAGGCCCGCCGCGCTGATCAGGCGGAAGCGGTCGAGCCGCAAGAGGACCGCGAGCGCATAGGTGAACACCGGCGTCAGCGTGAGAAGCAGGACGGTGACGCCGGAGGGCAGCTTGGTCGCGACGAAGGCGAGCAGCGCGAAGGGAAATGCGAAGCCGAGCGCGGCACAGACGAAATAGAGCCTGAGATGCGCCAGCGTGAACTGCGGCAGCTCTCGCCGGACGATGGCCGCCACCAGCAGGATCAGCCCGGCGCCGAGCGCGTACCAGAACACGTAAGCGAAATTGGGCATGCCGGCGTCACCGGCGATCTTGTTGACCGGGATCAACAGGCTGAAGTTGATGCCGGCAATCAGGATGAGAACGAGCGAAAGCGCCATATCGACGGTCAGTCCGCAGCGCGCCGGTGCCCAGGTCCCGCGCCGGCTCCGATCAGCCGCAGGACGACCTCGGCAGCGCGTTCGCTGGGCGGCGGGCCGCCGCGTCCGAGCCTGACGGCGATCTCCGCGAAACTCTCGATCTGGTCCCGGCGGCGGTCGGGATTCTGCATCAGTTCCTCGAGCGCCGGCACGAGCCGCTGCGGGGTGCAGCCCTGCTGCAGGAACTCCGGCGCGGCGCGGCGCTCCGCAATGATGTTGGGCATCGCGACATGCGGCACCTTGACGATGCGCCACGCGATGGCCGCGGTGACCGGGTTGGCCCGATAGCAGACGACCATGGGAACGCCCGCGAGCGCGAGCTCCAGTGTCGCCATGCCGGATGCGGTGAGGGCCACGTCGCTCGCGGCGAAGGCGGCGTACTTTTCCGCCTTGCCTTCGATGACGGTGACCGGCGCGCCCCAGGCCGCGGTCTGGGCGGCGACGGTCGCGCGGTTCTGCGGCAGAGTCGGCACCAGGACGCGGAGGCCCTCGATGAGCCGGCCGAGGGTGCGCACCGTCTCCCCGAACGCGTGTTCGTGCCGGCGCAGCTCGCTGGCGCGGCTGCCGGGCAGGACGGCGATCACGGGCTGCGTCGGGGCGATGCCGTGGCGGCGGCGGAAGCCCGGCCCGTCGGCGTCCGCGATGGGCTCTTCGATCAGGGGGTGGCCGACGAAGCTCGCATCCAGGCCCTCGGCCTCGAAGTAGGGCGGCTCGAACGGGAAGAGGCAAAGCACGTGGTCGAGATAGCGCGCAATCTTCGCTGCCCGCCCCGGCCGGTAGGCCCAGACGGTGGGGGCCACATAGTGGATCAGGGGAAAGCCCGCGCCCTTCAGCCTGCGCGCGACACGGAGAGCGAACTCCGGCACGTCGATTGAGACGAAGGCCGCCGGGCGCAGCCGTCGCGCGGTGCGCGCCGTGGCCCGAATGCGCCGGAGCATGCGCGGCACGTGGGGCACGATCTCGAGCACGCCCATCAGCGATAGCTCGCCGTAGGGGAACAGGCTCTCCAGCCCCTCGTCCGCCATGAGCGGGCCGCCTACGCCGGCAAAGCGGACGCGGTTCTCCGTGCGCCGCTTGAGCGCCGCCATCAGGCGGGATGCGATGAGATCGCCGGACGGCTCGCCGGCGATCAGGAAGATCAGCGGCGCCTCTCGACCCATTGGTGCCGTCAGCTCACGCCGATCATGAACACGCCATGCTCGTCGGCGCGCGCGACCGCTTGGGCTCGCTCCAGGATCAGGGTCTCGCCCGCCTCGAACGCCACGCCGCGGAAGCCGGCCTCCGCGAGCTTCTCGATCGTGCCCGCCCCGATCGTCGGAAGATCGGCCCGGCGCTCCTGTCCGGGCTTCTTCACCTTGACGAGCACGGCGCCGGGGCCTGCCTCCTGCAATGCGGCGCAGCGCTCGATGAGACTGTCCGTTCCCTCGACGCCCTCGACGCCGAGTACGCGCCCGGCCTGCACGACGACGGCCTGGCCGATATCGTGGGCGCCGAGCGCGCGCGCAGCGTCCACGCCGATGGCGATGTCCCGCCGGGCGCCTTCGTCCGGTGCGCGTGCGCCGATTACACCGGCCGGCGCGCAGAGCGACGCGATCAGCTGGTCGGCGCCGACCACGGCGAAGCCCTCGTCCTCCAGCTCGGAGATCACCAGCGAGAGGAGTGCGTCGTCGCCCTTCGCCTTTGCGCTCGCGATGCGGCCCATGAGGCGCATGCCGCGCAGGTCCGGCCTGATGGTGGAGAGCGACGGCCGGCGGATCGCGCCGGCAAGCACCACCTCGCGGCAGTTCGCCCGCTTGAGCGACTTGAGCAGGGTGCCGACCGCGCCGAACCCGATCCAGCGGTGAGGCACGCCGTCGCAGGTGGCCGGGTCGGTCTCGCCCTCGAAGGCGATGACCATGACGTCGCGGCCTGCGCCGACCGAGGCGCGCGCGATGAGGCCCGGCAGCGGCCCGCCGCCGGCAATGATGCCCAGACTACTCGTTGCCATCGTCCCGGGGCTGGCAAATCGAGCGATCGCGATCGAGCCGCATGAAGTCGACGATGTCCATGACCGGCTCGTTCTCCTGGAACAGCTCGGCGACGTCGGCGAGACGCTCCGACAAGGTCCCTTCCTGCGCGAAGAGCAGGCGGAAGGCGCGGCGTAGATCGTGCACGGTGTCGCGGCCGAAGCCCCGGCGCTTGAGCCCGATCAGGTTGAGCCCGGTCAGCCGGGCGCGGTCGCCCATGGCCGAGCCGTAGGGGATGATGTCGTGCTCGACGCCTGACATGCCGCCCACGATGGCGTGGCGCCCGATGCGGACGAACTGGTGCACGCCGGAGAGGCCGCCGATGATGGCCCAGTCGCCGACCGCCACGTGCCCGCCCAGGGTCGCGTTGTTGGCCATGACGATGTGGTCGCCCACGATGCAGTCATGGGCGACGTGGGTCGCGATCATGAACAGGCAGTTGTTGCCGACGCGCGTCAGCATGCGGCCGTGGGGCGTCCCCGGGCTCATGGTGACGTGCTCGCGAATCACGTTGTCGGCACCGATCTCCAGACGCGACGGCTCGCCCCGGTACTTGGTGTCCTGGGGCGGATGGCCGATGGAGGCGAAGGGATAGATGCTAGTGCGCGGCCCGATGCTCGTGCGCCCGGCGACCACGGCGTGGGAGACCAGCCGAACCCCGTCGCCGAGGACGACCTCGGCACCCACCATGCAGTAGGGGCCGATGCTGACGCCCTCGCCGAGCTCGGCGCCGGGCTCGACGATCGCGGTGGGGTGAATCTCCGCCACGTCAGGTGTCTTCCAGGATCATCGCCATGTACGTCGCTTCCGCGACGGTCTGGTCTTCGACGGCGGCCCTGGCCGAGAACTTCCACACGTTCCGCCGGCGGTGCTTCTTGGTGACGTGAACGTAGAGCTGATCGCCCGGCACCACGGGCCGCCGGAAGCGGCAGTCTTCGACCGACATGAAGTAGACGAGCTTGCCGGCCATCGCCGGGCCGAGAGTCGCCACCACGAGCACGGCAGCGCTCTGTGCCATCGATTCGATGATCAGCACGCCCGGCATGACATGCCGGCGCGGGAAGTGGCCCTGAAAGTAGGATTCGTTGATCGATACGTTCTTGATTCCGGTGGCGCGCTCGTCCGGCACCACGTCGATCACGCGGTCGATCATCAGGAACGGGTAACGGTGGGGGATGGCCTCGAGGATCTCCTCGATGTCCATGCGCTCCACCGATTGTTTCGGTGCGGTTTCGTTCATTCTCTGGCTGCCCTGCCTCTTGCCAGCCGCGCCAACTGCGCGGTTTGACGGTGCCACTGCCGGATGGGCACAGCGGGCGAGCCGGCGTAGGTCTCGCCCGGCTCGATGTCGCGAATGATGCCGCTCTGGCCGACGAGCCGAACGCCGTCGCCGACAGTGAGGTGGCCCAGCACGCCCACCTGCCCGGCGATCTGCACGAAGTCGCCGATCCGGGCGCTGCCGGCGATACCGGATTGCGCCGCGATCATGGTGCCGCGACCGATGCGGACGTTGTGGGCGATTTGCACCAGGTTGTCGATGCAGCAGCCCTGGCCGATCACCGTGTCGGGGCCGGCCCCGCGGTCTATGGTGGTGTTGGCGCCGATCTCCACGTCGTCCTCGATCAGGACGCGGCCGAGCTGGGGAACCCGCACGTGGCCGCTCTTGTCGGCGGCGAAGCCGAAGCCCTCCTGGCCGATCCGAACGCCCGGAAATATCGACACCCGGGAGCCGACGAGACAGTGGCTGAGCGAGGCGCCGGCCCCGATCCGCGTCTCCTCGCCGATCTCCACCGCAGGCCCGATGGTGACGTTGGCGCCGATCAGACAGCGGGTGCCGATGCGCGCACCGGCCTCGACGACGGCGCCGGCCTCGACCCGGCACCCCACGCCGACCGCCGCCGCAGGGTCGACGACGGCTGCCGGATGCACCCCCGGCGCGGGTACGGGAACGGGATGGAACATCGCTGCGGCCAGCGCGTAAGACTTGTACGGCGCCTCGCTGGTCAATACCGCGACGTCCGGCGGCGCACGGCCGGCCAACGCAGCGGGCGCGATGCAGGCGCCGGCACGGCAGGCCGTGAAGGCTTCGACATACTTGCGGTTGTCGAGGAAGCTCAGATGCTCGGGCCCCGCGTGCCCGAGCGGCGCCACGTCGCTGAGCGTCTTCGCCGGGTCGGCACCGTCCGCGAGATGGGCGCCGACGGCCTCGGCAATCTCGGCCAGCGTGAACGGGCCGGTCACGGTGAAGAAGCGGGGATCGGGCATCAGCTCTCGTCGAACGTCAGCGCAATCTCGGGGAACGCTTCGTTCAACCGTTCGATGACCGGCTCGGTCAGATTGGCCTCTTCGATGGCGTAGAGCGCGAGGTGGACCGGCAATACGATCTCGATCCCCCGTTTCTCCGCCAATTCCGCGACGACGGTTCCCAGGATCTCGCGGAAGCGGACCTCACCTTCCGCGACGGCCCGCTGCAGGTTCTGGTTCTGCGCCTTGGCCCTCTGATCGGCCGCCGCCACTTCGGCGTTGAACGCACGCTGGCGCTCTTCCAGCGCGGCGGGCGCGAGCAACGCCTGCTGCTGAATGAGCTCTTCGCGAATTTGACGAAGCCGCTCCGCCTCCTGGTGCGCCTCTTCGGAATAGGCCCTGCGCTGCGCCTCGCCCTGATTGCGGATCGAGTGGATCGCCGTCGCCTCTTCGAGAATGCGTCCCATCTCGATGATGGCGATGCGCGTGCCGTGCTCGTCTGCCCAGGCTGCGGCGGTGCCGCCCAGCGCGCAGGGGACCGCGAGCGCGAGCACCAGCCAGAGCCGCGTCAGACCCCGCATTGCTAGAACCTCGTTCCGAAGCTGAAGCGGAAGCTCTCCGTCCGATCGAAGTCTTCCTTTATCAGGGCCCGCGCGAAGTCGAGCCGGATCGGTCCAAGCGGCGAGCGGAAGTTGATCCCGGCTCCGATGGAGAGCCGGGGCGAGCTCTCGTCCAGAAGCTCCGGCCCGGTATCGTCGATCGAGAAGAGGCTGCCGATGTCGGTGAAGATCGCGCCGCGCAGGTTGAGCTCGTCCGGCAGGCCCAGCGGAAAGCCCAGCTCGCCCGTCAGCGAATAGAAGGTGTTGCCGCCCAACGCATCGTCGGTTTCGGCATCGCGCGGGCCGACGCCGCTCGGCTCGAAGCCCCGGAGCCTGCGGCCGCCGAGGAAGAAGCGGTCGACGATTCGCACGTCGTCGTCAAAGCCGAAGATGTGGCCGGCCCGCGCGATGCCGGCCAGCACCCACCCATCCGCGACCGAGTAGAAGTGGCCGTAGGTCAGGGTGTGCTTGAGGAACTGCGCATCGCCGCCGAGCCCGGCGACCTCCTGCCCGGCGCGGACGAAATAGCCGTCGGTCGGGTCGATACGGCTGTCGCGCAGGTCGTAATCCAGGGTGTGGGAAATCGCCGAGGTGGTCGTCTCGCCCTCCTGTTCGCGGATGAATCGCGACGTGGAGGGAGACACGTCGCTGACTTCGTCGTTCCTGAGCGTGTAGGAAACGGTGTGCCGCAGCCGTTCGGCCAACGGATAGCCCGCCCGCAGCACGAAGCCGACTGTCTCCCGATCGAACGAGCTTTCGTCCTGCAGATCGACCGTTCGCCGGAAAATGTCGAAGCCTGCGGCGACATCGCGATCCAGGAAGTAGGGCTCGGTGAAGCTCAGGTCGACCTCCTGGCGGCTTTCGGAGATGGTGAGCCCGAGCCTGAGCTCCTGCCCCCGGCCCAGCAGATTGCGCTCGCGAATGCCGATGTCGCCGAGCACGCCTTCCGCCGACGAGATGCCGGCGCCGAAGCTGAGCTCGCCGGTGGGCACTTCGCTGACCTCCACCGTGAGCACGGAGCGGTCCGCTGCCGAGCCTTCGCTCGACTCGATGTCGACCTGGTTGAAGAAGCCGAGGTTCATGATGCGCTGCCGCGAGCGGCGGATGAGGGCGGTGTTATAGGCATCGCCCTCCGCCAGCCGGAACTCGCGGCGGATCACCTCGTCGAGCGTGCGGACGTTTCCGACGATCTCGATACGCTCGACATAGACCCGCGGGCCCTCGTCGACCTCGAAGGTCACGTCGACGGTCCTGGCCTCGCGGTTGGGCTCGATCACGGGACTGACGTCGACGAAGGCGTAACCGCGGCTGCCGACGACCTCGGTGAGCGAGACCAGCGTGTCCTCCACCTGATCCGCGTCGTACCAGTCTCCCTCCTCGATCTCGACGATGGGGAGGAGGTCCTCCGGCGCGAGGTCGCGGAGCCGGCTCACGATGTCGATTGCGGCGACCCGGTAGCGCTCGCCTTCCTCGAGCGAGAAGGTGACGACAAAGCCGGAGCGGTCCGGCGTCAGCTCGGCCACCGCCGAAACGACGCGGAAATCGACGTAGCCGTTGGCGAGGTAGAACCGGCGCAGCAGCTCGCGGTCGAATGTCAGCCGGTCGGGATCGTAGGTGTCCGCACTCGTGGCGAAGCGATACCACGCGCTTTCGACGGTCTGGATCTCGTCTCTGAGCGCGCTGTCGCTGAATCGCGTGTTGCCGAGGAAGTTGATCACCTCCACTTCCGTCACCGGGCCTTCGTTGATCTCGAATACGAGATCGACCCGGTTTTGCGGAAGCTGGATGACCTTGGGCTCGATGGTCACGGCGAAGCGGCCGCTGCGCCGGTAGATTTCGGTCAGCCGCTGCAGGTCCGATTGCACCCGCGGCCGGGTGTAGACAACGCGCGGTTGAAGCTGGATCTCGGCTTCAAGCTCGCTGTCCGCGATCTCGTCGTTGCCCTCGAACGCGACGCGGTTGATGATCGGGTTCTCGACCACGCGGACGACAAGGGCGTTTCCTTCCCGCCGAATGACCACGTCCGCGAAGAGGCCGGTGTCGAACAGGCTCTTGAGGGAGTCGTTGACCGCGTCGGAGTCGTATCGGTCGCCCGGCCCGATTTCCATGTAGGACCGCACGGTTTCCGCCTCGATACGCTCGTTGCCCTCGACGAGGACGGACTCGATCGTGCTTTCCTGCGCCGTCGCGGCACCGATCCACACGCCGAGGATGACCACTGTCAGCCAGACGATGTGTCGCATTCGGCCCCTTCCACGTGCCGTTGTCGCTCCGGACATCTGCGTGGTCCGCCCGCTCATGACGTCAGGCCCATGATGTCCTTCGTCGTCACCCATACCATCAAGGCTATAACGAGCGTTAGCCCTACCGTCGCGCCGATCTGCTGAATCTTGGCCGTCAGCGGGCGCCGGAACGCGGCTTCCAGACCGTTGTATAGCAGGTGTCCGCCGTCGAGCGGCGGAATCGGGAAGAGATTGATCAGCCCCAGAGCGATGGAAATCAGCGCCGCGAACTCGACGAAGCCCGCGACGCCGCGCTCCAGCACGCTTCGCGACATGACGGCGATGCCGACGGGGCCGCTCAACTGCTCGGTGGAGCGCGCGCCCACGATCATCTGGCCGATGGCGCGGAGGTTGGCGGCGGCAAGCGCATAGGTGTGCTCGACGCCGGCCCAGATCGATTCGCCGACGCCTAGGTCGCGGAACGCGGTCTGCTCCTCGGGGTAGACGCCGATCCGGCCCGTGCCGTTGACGTCGTCAGGCGTCACCGTCAGCGCCACCTCGCCCCCGTCCCGCTCGACGATGAAGGTGAGGGGCGTTGCCGCGTTCTGTTCCACGATCGTGCGCAGGTGGTCGAAGCTTTCGATCGCCGCATCGCCGATGCGCAGGATCTTGTCGCCGGCCTGGAGGCCTCCCCTCTCGGCGGGGCTGCCCGCCACCACCTGAGAGACGGAGGCCGGCGTGAACGGCCGGACACCGATATCGCCCAACTGCTGCGGCCGGTCGAAGGCGTCCAGCACCTCGACGATCTCCGGCTTCACGGTGAACTCGAGCTCTTGTCCGCCGCGTTCCACGGCCAGTGTGATCGGCTCGCCCAGGCTCTGGAGCAGGGTGAACTGGAGTTCCTCGAACCGCTCGACGCGGCTGCCGTTGAGTTCGACCAGCCTGTCACCCGGCTCCAGCCCGGCGACGGCTGCGGGGCTGCCGGCGCGCACGGTGCCGATCTCCACCGGCGTGTAGCGCTGGCCGACGACGATGAAGAAGACGGCGAAGATCGCCGCCGCAAGCAAGAGGTTCGCGAACGGTCCCGCGAAGGCGATGGCCGAGCGCTTGCCCACCGACTTGGCATAGAACGAATCGGACGGCAGCGGCTCGTCGCTCTCGGCCGAGGAGCTGGCGACGTCGGCATCGCCCGCGAACTTGACGTAGCCGCCCAGGGGCAGCGCGGAGAACCGCCAGCGCGTCCCGTGCCGGTCGTCGATGCCGAACAGCTCCGGCCCGAAGCCGACCGAAAAGACTTCGACGCGCACGCCGTTGATCCGGGCCACCAGGTAGTGGCCAAGCTCGTGGACGAACACCACGGGCGTGATGATGGCGAGAAACGGCCAGATATAGTTGATCTTGTCGACGATGAGGTCCATGGCGTGGGCGTGCGGCTATGATGGAACGCGGGCGCCGGGTCGCGCCGGGCCGGGCGTCGGGTTGGGCGAGGCGATCAAAGTGGCGGCGCCGATTATACACACTGTGGCGCTTGCGCCCCGCAATTCAACCGCAATTCGGTGCGATGAACGGCGCAAGGGTGGAGGAGCAAGGCGGTGCGTGCTTGCGGGTGGTCGGTATTCGGGGCAAGTTGCCGGGCCATGAGAGCCGGCTCTGCGTGCGCTTCGCGTTCCCGCGGGGTACGGCCCATTCCAGGCTGCAGCCAGTGTGAAAAGCGATGAATGCGCCTGACGCGCGGCCTGAGGGCGCGTTCGACTGGCGCGCGCTCTCCGAGTCGATGGCCCGGCTCGGCCGGGACGACCGGAAGGGAGTCCTGGAACTGGCGAAGCGCGCCTGCGACGACGGCCGGGACGCGCTTTGCCGGCGCCTCGATGCCGGCGCCTCCGGCGGCGAAATCGTCGCAGCCCGGACCTCCACGGTCGACCGGCTGCTGCGGGTGCTGCTCGATCACGCCGCAAACGTGGTCTACCCGGAGCCCAATCCGACCACCGGCAGCCGCCTTTCGCTGGTTGCGACCGGCGGCTACGGCAGGGGCGATCTGGCGCCTCATTCCGATATCGATATCCTCTTCCTGCATCCCTACAAGCTGACGGGCCGCAGCGAGCAGATCGTCGAGCATCTGCTCTACATGCTGTGGGATCTCGGCTTTTCCGTGGGCCACGCCACCCGCTCTGTCGCCGATTGCCTGCGCAGGGCGCGCGACGACATGACGATCCGCACCTCAGTGCTCGAATCGCGCCACGTGTGGGGCGACGACGCGCTCTACGATGCGTTCCGCCGGCGCTTCCTCACGGAACTGGTTCCCGGCACCGAGGCCGAGTTTGTCGCCGCCAAGCTTCGCGAGCGCGACGAGCGCCACGTGCGCACGGGCAATTCGCGGTATCTGCTCGAGCCCAACGTGAAGGACGGCAAGGGCGGCCTGCGCGACCTCCACGTGCTGTTCTGGATCGCCAAGTATCTCTTCCGCGTCGACCGCTTCGGCGAGCTCCTCGGGCGCGGCGTGCTGAACGAGCACGAGTACGACCGCTTCGCGCGGGCGGAGGATTTCCTCTGGCGGGTCCGGGCGCACCTCCACATCGTCTGCGGCCGCGCGGACGATCGCCTGACCTTCGACCGGCAGCCGGAGATCGCGGCGCGCATGGGCTACGGGCCGCGCCGCGGGAACCTCGCCGTCGAGCGGTTCATGAAGCACTACTTCCTCGTCGCGAAGGAGGTGGGCGAGCTCACGCGGGTCTTCTGCGCGGTGCTGGAGGCGGAGCGGCTGCACAGCGCGCCGGTTCACCGCTCAGGCACGGCGACGGGACCCGCGCGAGACGGGCTCTACGTCTCCGGCGGGCGCATCGCGGCGCTCGGCGAGAACACCTTCAGCGAGCGGCCGGTGCGCCTCGTCACGATCTTCCGCCGTGCGCAAATCGAGGGCCGCGACATTCACCCGGCGACGCTCCGCCTGATCCACCAGGGCCACGGGCTGATCACGCCTGCGGTGCGCGACGACCCGGAGGCCAACCGCACATTCCGCGCGATCCTCACCGACCGGCGCGATCCCGAGAAGATCCTGCGGATGATGAACGAGGCCGGCGTGATGGGCCGGTTCCTGCCGGATTTCGGGCGCGTCGTGGGGCAGACCCAGCTCGACCTCTATCACGTCTACACGGTCGACGAGCACAGCATCCGCGCCATCGGCGTGCTCGCCGAGATCGAGAGGGGCGCCTATGCCGACGAACTGCCGCTCGCCAGCACGCTGGTTCACCAATTGCGGATGCGCGACGTGCTCTATCTGGCGCTGCTGCTGCACGATGTCGCGAAGGGGCGCGGCGGCGACCACTCGGAGAAGGGCGCGGAGATCGCCCGCGAGGTCGCGACCCGGCTGGAATTTGCGCCGGACGAGGTCGAGACCGTGGTCTGGCTCGTCCGCTGGCACCTGCTCTTCAGCATGACGGCGTTCAAGCGCGACCCCAACGATCCGCGCACCGTCGACGATTTCGTCGGCCGGGTGCGCTCGCTGGAGCGCCTGCGGCTCCTGCTGGTGCTGACCGCCGCCGACATCACCGCCGTGGGGCCGGGGCGCATGACGGCGTGGAAGGCCTCACTGCTGCGCATGCTCTACCACCGGGCCGAGGCGGTGCTCGCAGGCGGCCGCGAGGCCGAGGACCGGGCGGCCCGCGTGGCGAAGGCCCGGGAGAATCTGCGCGCGCGCCTTGCGGACTGGTCCGAGGCCGATGTCGCGGGCTTCGAGGCGAGGCTGCCTGCGACCTATTGGCTCTCCACCGACGGCGGGATGCAGGAGCGCCACGCCCGCCTCGTACGGGGCGGCGGCAGGGGGCCCCTGGTCGAGACCCGCATCGACGGGACCAGGGACGCGACGGAGATGACGCTCTTCACGCCCGATTACATCGGCCTGTTCGCCCGCATTGCCGGCGCTGTCGCGACGTCGGCCGCGAGCATCGTCGATGCCCGCGTCTTCACCACCAACGACGGGATGGCCATCGACACGATCTGGATTCAGGCCGGCGAGGGCGGCGCGATCCACGACGAAGAGCGGCTGGAGCGGCTCGAGCGACGCGTGGTCCGCGCGCTCTCCGAGGACGGCGCAAGTGCCGGAGACGCGGACGAGGCGGCCTTCGAAGTCCCGCCGCCGCCGGCGCGCACCGCCGCGATCGCGCTCGAGCCCCATGTCCTGGTCGACAACGGTGCGAGCCGCGGCTTCACGGTGATCGAGGTGAGCGCACGCGACCGCCCGGGGCTGCTCTACGACATCACGCGGACGCTGAGCGCCTGCGGCGTTTCCATCGGCTCGGCGCATATCTCCACGGTGGGCTCCCGCGCTGTCGATGTGTTCTACGTGCGCGACCGCTTCGGCCTGAAGCTCTCCCGCAATGCCCAGATCGCGCAGGTGCAGGATCGTCTGAACGCCATGCTCGCGCGCGAGGCCGATGACGCGCCTCCCCGCCGCGCGGCCGGCTGAGCCGGCGGCGGTCCGCCCACCACCCGCGTAACCGATGGCACTCGCCCGCTGGGCCGCGACCGTCGGCGGCTACACCATGGGCTCGCGAGTCCTCGGCTTCCTGCGCGACATCCTGATCGCCTCGGCGCTCGGCGCAGGCCCCGTGGCGGACGCCTTCTTCGTCGCCTTCAAGCTCCCCAATTTCCTGCGGCGGCTGTTCGCGGAGGGCGCGTTCAATGCCGCGTTCGTGCCGCTGTTCGCGGGCACGCTGGAGCGCGACGGGCGGGAGGCGGCCAAGTCGTTCGCCGAAGACGTTCTCACCGTCCTGCTGTGGACGCTGCTGGTGCTCGTGATCGTTGCCCAGATCGTGATGCCGTGGCTGATGCATGCGCTGGCGCCGGGCTTCGCCGACGAGCCGGGGAAGATGGAGCTGACCGTGCAGCTCACGCGCCTCACCTTCCCCTACATCCTCCTGATCTCGCTGGTCTCCCTCCTCGGCGGGGTGCTGAACTCGCTCTATCGCTTCGCCGCGGTCGCGGCCACGCCGATCCTGCTCAATCTCTGCCTGATCGGGGCCTTGCTCGGGCTTGCACGCTGGACCGAGACGCCGGGGCACGCGCTCGCCGTGGGCGTGACGGTGGGCGGGATCGTGCAGTTCGTCTGGCTGATCGTCGCAGCGTCGCGCGCGGGCATGTCGCTCCGCCTGCGCATGCCGCGGCTCACGCCGGGGGTGAAGCGCCTGCTCATCCTCGCGGCGCCGGCGGCGCTCGGTGCCGGCGTCGCACAGATCAACCTGGTGGTCGACATCATCATTGCCTCCTTGCTGCCGCCGGGCTCGGTCTCCTTTCTCTACTACGCCGACCGCGTGAATCAGCTTCCCCTCGGCGTCGTCGGAGTCGCGGTGGGGACCGCGCTGCTGCCGCTGCTCAGCCGCCAGCTGCGGGCGGGCGAGGCGGAGGAGGCGGTGGGCAGCCTCAACCGGGCGATCGAGATGGCGCTGCTGCTGGCGGTGCCGGCGGCGGTGGCGCTCATCGTCATCGCCGGCCCCGCGATCGCGGTCCTGTTCGAGCGCGGCGCCTTCGGGGCGGGCGAGAGCAGCGCCACCGCCGGGGCGCTCGTCGCCTATGCCGCCGGGCTGCCGGCCTTCGTGCTGATCAAGGTGCTGGCGCCCGGCTACTTCGCCCGGCAGGACACGAAGACGCCGGTGCGGATCGCGATCCTCTGCCTCGTGGTGAACGTCGTGCTCAACCTCGCGCTCATGGGGCCGCTGGCCCATGTCGGGATCGCGCTGGCCACGACGCTCGCCGGCTGGCTCAACGTGGGCCTGCTGGCCGCCGGGCTCGCGCGGCGCGGCTACCTGAAACCGGACGGCCGGCTGAAGCGCAGGCTGCCCCGCATGATCGCGGCGGCGGCCGGCATGGCGGCGCTGCTGTGGGGGATCGCGCTCGGCCTGGAGGGACCGCTTGACACCGGGGGCGTGCGCATCGCCGCTCTCGCCGCTCTCGTCGTCGCCGGCCTTGTCGGCTACGGCGCCCTCGCCGCGGGCTTGGGCGCAATATCGCTGGGCGAGATGCGCGCGCTGCTGGCCCGACGGCAGGGTCAGGGGCAAGGCCAAGGTTGACGGCGCCGCGCGGGGGCGCGATAAGGCGCGCCCCGGCGGAGCGTTCCTGACATGAAGCGGGTCTTTTCCGGCGTACAGCCGACCGGCAATCTGCACCTCGGCAACTACCTCGGCGCGATCAAGAACTGGGTCGCGATGCAGCGGGAGTACGACTGCATCTACTGCATCGTGGATCTGCACGCGATCACGGTGCCGCAGGACCCGGCCGAGCTCACCGCGAATACGCGCGAGGTCACGGCCGGACTGCTGGCTGCCGGGCTCGACCCCAAGACCTGCATCATCTTCAATCAGAGCAGCGTGACGGGGCACGCGGAGCTCGCCTGGATCCTCAACTGCTTCACCCCGCTCGGCTGGCTCAATCGCATGACCCAGTTCAAGGAGAAGGCAGGGAAGAGGCGGGAGAACGCGCTGCTGGGCCTCTACGCCTACCCGGTGCTGATGGCCGCCGACATCCTGCTCTACCACGCGAGCGCGGTGCCGGTGGGCGAGGATCAGAAGCAGCACCTGGAGCTTTCGCGCGATATCGCGGGCGCCTTCAACCGCGCCTACGACGTGGCGTTCTTCCCGCTGCCGGAGCCGATGATCTTCGGCGCCGCGACGCGGGTGATGAGCCTGCGCGACGGGCGCGCCAAGATGAGCAAGTCGGACGGCTCCGACTACGCGCGCATCAACCTGACCGACGATGCCGACACGCTCGCGCTCAAGATCAAGCGGGCCAAGACCGATTCCGAGCCGGGTCTTTCTTTCGATCCCGAGCGCCGGCCCGAGGCGGCGAACCTGCTGAGCATATACGCAGCCCTCGCCGGCGAGCCGGTGGAGCGGATCGTCGCCGAGCACACGGGCATGGGCTTCGCCGCGTTCAAGGGCAAGCTCGCCGATCTCGCGACCGCGACCCTCGGCCCCATCGCCCAGCGCATGCGCGAGCTGCAGGCGGACCCCGGCTATATCGACGGCGTGCTGGCCGACGGCGCGGAGCGGGCGCGGGCCATCGCCGATGCCAACCTCGCCGAGGTGCGGCGCATCATGGGGCTGCTCGACGCCTGAGCGCTGCCGGGCCGCGCATTGCGGTCCGATTTCTCGAAATTCCGCGCGATTCCAGACTTTTCGCTTGCGCACCCTGATCGGGAGGCGCATGTAACGGGCGCAACTCCTTCACGCGTGACTTCGTTTAGCCGATGGAGATTTATCTCCCGATCGCCGAGCTTTCAGTCAACGCACTGATTCTGCTCGTGCTCGGCGGCGGGGTCGGTCTGCTGTCGGGCATGTTCGGCGTCGGCGGCGGGTTCCTGATGACGCCGCTCCTGATCTTCCTCGGCGTCACGCCGTCGGTCGCGGTCGGCACCGGCACGAACCTGATCATCGCGTCGTCGGTCTCCGGCACCATGGCGCACTGGCGCCGCGGCAACGTCGATTTCCTGATCGGCGCGCTCATCTCCGCCGGCGGCGTCGGCGGCGCCTGGCTCGGCGCCTTCATCTTCAGGCTGCTCAGCGATGCCGGCCAAATCGACCTGGTGGTGTCGCTCTCCTACGTCGTGTTCCTCTCGGTGGTCGGCTGCCTGATGGGGGTCGAGAGCGTGAGGGCGACGGTGCGGCGCCAGCAGACGGTGCGCCGCAAGGCCCACGTCCACACCTGGATGCACGGGCTGCCGCTCAAGATGCGGTTCCGGCGTTCGCGCCTCTACGTCAGCGCGATCCCGCCGTTCGTGCTCGGCCTGCTCATGGGCATCGTCGCCTCCATCATGGGCGTGGGCGGCGGGTTCTTCATGGTGCCGGCGATGATCTA
>JAPPHR010000050.1 GCA_028820995.1 Rhodospirillales bacterium | reverse complement strand
TCACCGTGTGCAGCACGGCGCCCATGCCCGAGACGCCGTAGAAGAGCTCCAGGTGGCGGTAGCCGTTCCAGGCCAGCGTGCCGACCCTGTCGCCGGGCCCGATTCCGAGCCGGCCCATGACGTTGGCGACGCGCCTGGCGCGGCGCTCGCATTCGGCGTAGCCGTAGCGATGGATCGGTCCCTCGACGGTGCGCGAGACCACCTGGCGGCCGCCGTGATACTCCGCCGCGTAGCGGATCAGCGACGAGATCATCAGCGGGATCTCCTGCATCAGGCCGTGCATGGCTCCTCCTCGAACTCGATCGGCCGGGGCGCGCGCCCCTCCCGCGCCATTATCGGCCGCGGCAGCGCCGGTCGAAAGACTTTCGCGTGTGCGGCTGATATTCTCGCGGACCGCGCTGGATGCGGCATGGGTTCACGCTGCGGCGCGAGAGACCGGGGAGGAGAGAATCGTGAGACTGGAGGGGAAGACTGCGCTGATCACCGGCGGCTCCTCGGGCATCGGCGAGGCGATCGCGCTGAGATTCGCCGCCGAGGGCGCGCGCATTGCCGTCGCGGGCAACGCGAACCTGGCCAAGGCGCAGGGCGTCGCGGACCGGATCGAGGCGGCGGGCGGGCAGGCCCAGGCCTTCGTCGCGGACGTGCGCGATGTCTCCGCGGTCAAGCTGCTGGTGGCCGACGTGAAGGCAGCCTTCGGGCGCATCGACATCCTGGTCAACTCGGCCGGCATCTTCGAGCCGACGCCCATCGGCGAGACCGCCGAGGCCGAGTACGACGCGACCATGGACATCAACGTGAAGGGCACCTTCTTCGCCATCAACGAGGTCGCGCCCGTCATGATCGCGCAGGGCGGCGGCAAGATCGTGAACCTCTCGTCGGTGACGGGGGTGATGGGGTTCAAGACGTTCTCAGTCTATTGCGCGTCGAAGGCGGCGATCAACTATCTCACCCGCGCGCTGGCGCTGGAACTCAGCCCGCACAACATCGCGGTGAACGCGATCCTGCCCGGCAACACGGCGACGCCGATGAACGTGAAGATCCGCACCGAACCGGAATTCAAGGAAATGCTGGACGGCATGGCTGCGGTGACGCCGAGCACCCGGACCTACTCGGATGCCGACGACATGGCGTCCGCCGCGCTCTTCCTCTGCTCGGACGACGGCCGGGCCGCCCACGGCTCGCTGATGCTGCTGGACGAAGGCATCTCCTGCGGACTCTGAGCGCCGGGACCATGAGCGCGCCTGCAGAGGAGGCTGTACCGGCGGGCAAGCTGCGCTCGGTGGTAACCCATCTCGCGATGACGCCGCCGCCACCGCACGCCCCCCCTGCCCGGCCACCCGGCGTGGCAATTTGGCGGCGGTGGACGATCTCGACGGACGAATACCTGCTCCTCTACGCCGAGATCGGCGAAGGCTGGCTCTGGTGGAGCCGGCTGACGTGGGACGTGGACCTCCTCCAGGACTATCTCGTGGAGGAGGAGACCGAGATTTACGTGGCCGAGGCCGACGGCGAGGAGATCGGCCTGATCGAGCTGGACGTGCGGCCTGCGCCGGATATCGAGCTGCGCTACTTCGGCGTCGTCCCCTCGCGAATCGGCACCGGGCTCGGCAGCTGGCTGCTCCGGTACGCCATCGCCGCAGGCTCGCGCCATCGGCCGCGGCGCATGATCCTCAACACCTGTACCTACGATCACCCCGGCGCGCTGGCCTTCTACCGGCGGCACGGCTTCGCCGTCACCCACAGCGAGGTCGAGTTCGTCGACGACCCCCGGCTCACCGGCCTCCTGCCCCTGGACGCCGCGCCCCACGTCCCGCTGGCGCGCCCAGCCGATGGTTGACGGAGGACCCGGCGGCGCTTGTCGCGCGCGGCCACCACTCGCTAGATTGGAGCCATGACCGACACGAAGAGCGACGCGGCGGCGCAGGCCATCTGGAAGGCCTGGAGCGGCCATCACCTGATCGACGGGCTGCCGGACGCGTGCCGCCCGGGAACGGCCGCCGAGGGCTACGCGGTGCAGGCGGCGCTCGCCCGCATCGCCGGCGCCCGGCCCGTGGGCTGGAAGATCGCGGCCACCAGCGCGGCGGGCCAGACGCATATCGGCGTGGACGGCCCCCTCGCCGGCCGGCTCTGGGAGAGCAAGCTCCACCAGAGCGGCACGAAGCTGCCGGCTGGCCACCTGCACATGGCGGTGGTCGAGGCGGAGTTCGCCTTCCGCTTAGGCCGGGACCTGCCGGGCGGCAACGGCGACTACGCGGTGGACGCGGTGATGGACGCGGTGGCGGCGCTGCACCCGGCCATCGAGATCCCGGATTCGCGATTCAGGGACTTCACGGTCGTGGGCGGCGCCCAGCTCATCGCCGACAACGGCTGCAGCGAGTACTGCGTGCTCGGGCCGGAAGCGCCGGCGGGCTGGCGCGACGTGGACCTGGCCGCGCATCCCGTCGTCGTCTCCATCGACGGCGAGGAGGCGGCCACCGGCAAGGGCGCGAACGCGCTGGGCGACCCGCGCCTGGCCCTGACCTGGCTCGCCAACGACCGCGTCCGCCACGGCGTGCCGCTGGCCGCCGGCGAGATGGTCATCACCGGCACCTGCATCGTGCCGGCGCCGATCGCGCACAAGAAGCACGTCCGTGCCGACTTCGGGGCGCTCGGCGCGGTCGAGGTGGCGCTGGCGTCCTTCTAGCGGGGCGTCGCGCAGTGGGACGACTGGCCACCGATATCGGCGGGACCTTCACGGACCTCGTCTACTTCGACGAGGAGACAGGCGCGCTCAGCGTCGCCAAGTCGCTGAGCACGCCGGACGACCTCACGCGGGGCGTGCTCGATACCATCGACCAGGCCGGTCTTGACGCCGACGCGGTGGACTACTTCGTCCACGGCGGGACCACGGTGATCAACGCCATCACCGAGCGGACGGGTGCCAAGACCGCGCTGGTCACCACCGAGGGCTTCCGCGACGTGCTGGAGATCGCGCGCGGCAACCGCCCCGATCTCTACAACCTGCGCTACCGCAAGGAGGTCCCCTTCGTGCCGCGCCGGCTGCGCTTCGAGGTGCGTGAGCGGGTCGATGCCAAAGGGCGTGTCCAGGTGCCGCTCCATCTCGAAGACCTCGACCGCGTAATCGAGGTGTGCGGGGCCGAGGGCGTGGAGGCCATCGCCGTCCAGTTCCTCCACTCCTACGCCGCGCCCGCGCACGAGGAGGAGATGGCGGCCTACCTGCGCGAGCGGCTCAACGGCGTCGCGGTCACCGCATCCCACGAGATCACGCGCGAGTGGCGCGAGTACGAGCGCGCCAACACGGCCGTGCTCAACGCCTACGTGCAGCCCATCGTGCAGCGCTACTTCGACACGCTGGAGGCCGGGATTGAAGCGCTCGGGCTCGACTGCCCGATGATGGCGATGCAGTCGAACGGCGGCACGACGAGCTTCGGCTGGGCAAGAGAGCATCCGATCACGCTGCTCGAATCGGGCCCGGCGGCGGGCGTCAACGGCGCCGCCCTGATCGGGCGCCTCTGCGACGAGCCCGACGTGATCTATCTCGACATCGGCGGCACGACGGCCAAGTGCTCCACCATCGAGGACGGCGAGCCCAAGGTCACCACCGACTACCGGCTCGAAGCGACGCGCATCCGCTACGGCTACCCGGTGCGGGTGCCGGTGATCGACATCGTGGAGATCGGCGCGGGCGGCGGCTCCATCGCCTGGTTCGATGAGGGCGGCACGCTCTGCGTGGGCCCCCGCAGCGCCGGCGCGGACCCCGGCCCAGCCTGCTACGGCCGCGGCGGCACGGAGCCCACCGTGACAGACGCCAAGCTCATCACCGGCGTGCTGAACCCTGCGAACTTCGCGGGCGGGCAGTTCTCCCTCGATGTCGGCCTCGCGCGCACCGCAATGGGCAAGGTCGCGGACGGTTTGGGCTGCAGCATCGACGAAGCGGCCGTCGCCGTGATTCGCCTGGTCGATGCCAACATGATCAACGCGCTCAAGCTGGTCTCGATCCAGCGCGGCCACGACCCCAACGACTTCGCGCTGATGGTGGGCGGCGGCGGCGGCGCCATGCACGGCGCGAGCCTCGGCCGCGAGCTCGGCGTGAAGGAGATCGTGGTGCCGCGCTACCCCGGCCTCTTCTCCGCCTGGGGGATGCTGGCGACCGCGCCCCGGCGGGATTTTCTGCGCACCGCGCTGCAGCGCGCCGAGACGCTGGAGATCGCGGACCTTCGCGCGCTCTTCGGCGAGCTTCGGGCCGAGGCGGAGCAGTACTTCGCATCCGAAGGCGGTGGCGAGACGCTCGCCACGGCCTGCCACATCGACATGCGCTATTTCGGGCAGGAGCATGCGGTGACGATCCCCGTCGATCTGGAGCGGGCAAGCCGCGAAGCGATCCTCGACACGTTCCATGCCGCGCACGAGCGCGCCTATACCTTCCGCCTCGCAGACACCCCGGTCGAGCTGGTCACCTTCCGCCTCACCGCGACCGCCGACGTGGCCCGGCCCGAGCTCACTCCCTGGTCTGCGGAGGGCCGCTCGGCGCAAGCCGCGGCGCGCGCGGCACGCACGGTCGATTTCGGCGAAGACGGGCCGCACGAGACCGCAGTCTTCGACCGCGATCTGCTGCCGCCGGGCTTCGATGCGGACGGCCCCCTCATCGTCGAGGAGCCGTCTTCGACGACCCTGGTCTTCCCCGGCCAGCGCGTGCACGTCGACGATCTGGGATTCCTCAGGATCACCGAGGCATGAGCCGGCAGTGACCGCGCCCGCCGCCATGCGCGCCATGGTCTATCGCGGCGACGGCCGCCCGCTCGCGCTGGAGGAGCGGCCGGTGCCCGAGCCCGGCGCCGGCGAAGTCCTGGTTCGGGTCTCGGCCTGCGGCGTCTGTCGCACCGACCTCCACTTGGTGGACGGGGACCTGACCGAGCCCCGGCTCCCGGTGGTGCCGGGGCACGAGGTGGTGGGGCGCGTCGCGGCCCTCGGCGCGGGCGTCGAGCGGCTCTCCGAAGGCGAGCGCGTCGGCATCCCCTGGCTCGGCTGGACCTGCGGCACCTGCCGTTACTGCCGCAGCGGGCGGGAGAACCTGTGCGGCGACGCGCTCTTCACCGGCTACACGCGGGACGGCGGCTACGGCGATTACTGCGTCGCAGACGCGCGCTACTGCCTGCCGGTCGGCGGCGAGCGCAGCGATGTCGACACGGCGCCGCTGCTCTGCGCCGGGCTGATCGGCTACCGTGCGCTCGCGATGGCGGGCGATGCCGAGCGCCTCGGCCTCTACGGCTTCGGCGCCGCGGCGCACATCATCGCCCAGGTCGCCCGCACTCAAGGGCGCCGGGTGTTCGCCTTCGTCCGGCCGGGCGACCGGGCGGCCATCGACTTTGCGCTGGGCCTCGGTGCCGAATGGGCCGGTCCGTCGGACAAGCCCCCGCCGGAGGAGCTCGACGCGGTGCTGCTCTTCGCCCCCGTGGGCGCCCTGGTGCCGGCGGCGCTGCGCGCAATCGCGCCCGGCGGCACCGTGGTCTGCGCGGGGATCCACATGAGCGAGATCCCCGCCTTCCCCTACGAGCTTCTGTGGCGGGAGCGCCGCATCGTCTCCGTCGCCAATCTCACGCGGCGGGACGGCGAGGAGTTCCTGGCGCTCGCCGCGCGGACCGCGATCGCGATGCACGTCGAGCCCATGCCGCTTGCAGAGGCCAACACCGCCCTCGACCGCCTGCGCGCCGGGCGGCTTCAGGGCGCCGCCGTGCTCACGATGGACGGGAATGGCTAAGCGTCAGAGTGCGACCCCCATCTGCGCCATCGTCGCCCGCGTGAGATCGCTGTCAGGCTCGCGGAGCTGTTCGGCCATGGTGAAGTGGTTGTAGCCGGGGAGCGCCAGCCGGCTGAGCGGATATCCCAGCGCCACCCACACCGCGGCCATGGCCTCGGCCTGGCGCTCGTATTCCGCCGATTCGATGTCGCCCGAGACCAGCATCAACGGCGCGGGCACCGGATAGCGCTGCGCCACGGGGCTGTTCCGCTGCGCCTCCGCCGCGTCCAGGCCGACCTTGTCGTTGAGGTAGCAAAGCCGGATGGGCTCCAGGTCGTAGATGCCGGAGATCGAGACCGCGCTCTTGACGAGGTTCGCCGGAAGATCGGCGCCGAAGGGCGGCCAGTCGGTCGCCAGCAGCATGGCGGCAAGGTGGCCGCCGGCGGATTGACCGAGCACGTGAATGCGCGACGCATCGCCGCCGAAGGAGGCGGCGTTGCGCCAGACCCACGTGGCCGCGGCGCGGTTCTGGCGCACGATCTCGTCCATCCGGTAATCGGGGGCCAGGCCATAGTTGACGACGACGGTCGCCACCCCGTGGGGCCGGCAGCCCTCGGCCACGAAGCTGTCGTGATGTTTGTCGAGCGAGTACCAGTACCCGCCGTGGATCATGATGAGGATCGGGGCGTTGGACCGCTCCGCCGGGAAGACGTCCAGCGTCTCGACGGGAAGATCGCCGTAGGCCACGTCCCGCGCGCCAGGCAGCGCCGTGCGGGTCTCCGCGCTCCAGGCCAGCCAGCGGTCGAAATAGTCGACGAACTCGGGGATCCGCGCGCGGTTGTTGTACTGCGCATCGAGCGCTGCCCGATCGTAGCCCCGGTAGATCGCCTCTCCGCTCATGCCGCCCTCCCGACATCCCAAGGCCCGGAGTGTAGCCGCTCGGCGGCCACGCCATCGACCGCGGCGGAGCGGCGCACTACATTACGGAGCAAGATAGTGCAGCGACCGGAGCGCACCCATGCAGAGCATGATCCGTACGGCAATCGCGGGCGCGGCCACGGCCGCCTTCGCTGTCTTCCTTTGGATCGGACCTTCGACTGCACAGGCGGCGTCCATCGGCGGGACCTTCGAGCTCGTCGATCACACCGGGCAGACCGTCACCGAGGAGAGCTTCGACGACCGCTATCTGCTGGTCTATTTCGGCTACGCCTACTGCCCGGACATCTGCCCGACGGAACTCCTGATCATGGGTCAGGCCGTGGACGCGCTCGGCGATCTCGCCGACGAGGTGCAGCCGCTCTTCATCACGGTCGACCCGGCGCGCGACACGGTCGAGTACCTGGCCGAGTATGTGCCGACGTTCCACCCCCGCCTGGTCGGACTCACCGGCAGCGACGAGCAGATCAACGCCGCGGTCAAGGCCTACCGTGTCTTCTACCGGCTCAACGAGCCGGACGAGGACGGCGCCTATCTGGTCGATCACACGTCCTACGTCTATTTCATGGACCCCGACGGCGACTACGTGACTCACTTCGTCTTCGGTCAGGGACCGGAGAAGATGGCGGACATCATGCGCAAGCACCTGGATTAGCCGGACAGAACCAGGCGGGTGAATGGCGAACTCAGCGGGCAGCCCCGATGCCATCGCCGTGGCGCGGGAGCGCGAGAAGCGCCTGAGGTCGATCACCCGCACGGCGCCCGATGCCATCGTCGTCATCGACGAGTCCGGCATCATCGATACGGTCAACCCCGCGGCGGAGCGCCTCTTCGGCTATTCCAGGGCGGAGCTCGTGGGCCAGAACGTGAAGGTCCTCATGCCCTCGCCCCATCGCGAAGCCCACGATTCCCACCTCGCGCGCTATCGCGAGACGGGCGAGAAGCGCGTCATCGGCATCGGCCGCGTCGTGGTCGGCAGGCGCAAGGACGGCACGACCTTCCCCGCACGTCTCGCGATCGGGGAGATCGAATTGGAGCACGGGCGGCTCTTTACCGGATTCCTCCACGACATCACCGAACGGGAGAACATCCAGCGGCGCGCAGGCATTCTCCAGCAGGAGCTCATGCATGCCTCCCGGCTCTCCGCCATGGGTGAGATGGCATCGGGGATCGCGCACGAGCTGAACCAGCCGCTCACGGCCGTCATGAACTATACGAAGGCAGCGCGGCGGCGCCTCGATCGCGCCGAATCGGGCGCCGAGCCGATCGCGGACCTCGTGGACAAGGCAGGGCAGCAGGCGGAGCGGGCCGCGGAGATCGTCAAGCGACTGCGACGCTTTATCAAGAAGGACGAGAGCGAGCGCCGCCTCGAGCCCGTCAACGCCGTCGTCGAGGAAGCGGCAGCACTGGCGCTGATCGGCGCAAGCGACCGCGACATCGAGCTCATCTTCAGCCTGAACGACGCCCTGCCGCCTGTCCTGATGGATCGCATCGAGGTGCAGCAGGTCGTGCTCAACATCCTGCGGAACGCCATCGAGGCATTCGAAGGGACAGGAGACCGAAAAATCTATATCTCGACCCAGGCGGCCGGATCCCGGAAAGTGCAGGTCAACATCAGAGACAACGGGCCCGGCCTCGCGCCGAGCATAGCGGACGACCCGTTCCGCCCCTTCCAGACCACCAAGGCGGACGGCATGGGCATCGGTCTCGCCATCAGCCGCACGATCATCGACGCCCACGGCGGCCGGCTGTGGGCCGAGAGCCCGCCGGGGGGCGGCGCCGTCTTCCGCTTCTCGCTGCCGGCCGGGAGTGCTTCCGATGGCTGACGGGGTCGTTCTGGTCGCCGTCATCGACGACGACGACGCCGTGCGCGATTCCCTGAGCGCGCTGCTTGAGGCCGAGGGCTACGACGTGAACACGTATCCCTCGGGCCCGGCCTTCCTCGATGCCCTGCCCGACGCCCTGCCCGCCTGCGCCCTGGTCGACGTGCGAATGCCGGAGATGGACGGGCTGGAGCTGCAGCGCCGTCTGGCCGCCGCTGCTCCGACGCTGCCGGTCATCATCGTCACGGGTCACGGCGACATCGCCATGGCGGTCAAGGCGATCAAGGCGGGCGCCGTCGACTTCGTCGAAAAGCCGTTTCCGGACCGCACGATCCTCGACGGCATCGGCCAGGCGCTCGCTTCGCGCGAAGAAGCGCTCAGCCGCGAGGCACGGCGCCGCGACATCGACCGAAGGCTCGACCGGCTGACCGCGCGGGAGCGCGAGGTCTTCGAGCGGCTGGCTCGCGGAAGCTCGAACAAGGTCGTCGCCCGCGACCTCGACATCAGCCCGCGCACGGTCGAAGTGCACCGCGCGCGGGTCATGGACAAGCTGCAGGCGCGCAGCCTGTCGCATCTCGTGCGCATGGCCGTGATCGCGCAGGTGGACATGGGCGATATCTGAGCGCCCGACGCCCCGACGGATGGCACGTTACTTGCCGGAGGTCCGGCCGACCGCGCCATAAGGGTAATCCCCTACGCAACCGCCCCAATTACATGGCGCGGCGAAACCCACCACATTCCCCGCCGGAAACCCGAGAAGGACGCGGGGAGGAAAGTCCACCATGAGGGTTGCCGCCACACTTCCAGTCACGGATCGGGCGCGCATCGAAGGGCCGGACGACGCCTTCGACCGGCTCGATGCCATCGGCGTCATCAGACATCTGGCGCCCCACGAATCGCTCCTTCTCGAGGGCGATTGCGCCGACCGCTTTCATCGCGTGCTCAGCGGCACCATCGCCGGCTACAAGGCGACGGCGGACGGGCGCCGGCAGATCGTCGCATTCTTCTTCCCCGGCGATCTGGTGGGTCTCACCGTCGGCGATCACTACGGCTACGGTGCCGAAGCGATCGGCCGGGCCAGCGTGTGTTCGATCCTCCACACCAGCATGCGTGAACTCTCCCGCCAAACGCCGGCGTTGCGCGAAGACCTGCTCGTGGCCCTTGACCGCGAGGTCGCCGCGGCTCAGGAGCGGCTGATGTGGCTCGGGCGCAAGACGGCGCGGGAGCGGCTCGCCTGCTTTCTGCTGGAATGCGCCGACCGCAACGGCCTGCCGGGGAAGGACGGCAGGAAAACCGTTCCACTGCCCATGAGCCAGCTCGACATCGGGGACTATCTAGGCCTCGCCTCGGAGACGGTGAGCCGGGCCCTCGCCCAACTGGCGCGCGACGGCGCAATCGAGATCTTGCGGCCATTCGCCGGCGTCGTGATCCGCGACCGCCGGCGCCTCGAAACCACGATGGACGAAGGCGCTCACCCGAACGGCGCCGGCATGTAGTCGGGGCGGCACAGCGCCGCGCTCGGGCCGGGCGGTGTCGGGTGGTACGCTCCGCCCATGACCCGACCGACCCGGCTGATTTCGATCGCGGCCTGCCTGCTTGTTCCAGTTGCAGCCTTAGCGGAACCGGATGCCCCTCCGACCGTTGCGCCGGACATTGAACGCAGCGCCGCGATGGCCCACCAACTTACGGCAACGCCCAGCGCCGGGGCGGAGGGCCGGTCGGTTCTGCTCACCATGGCGGTTCAAGGTCACGCATCGTCCCAATACCTTCTTGGGATCATGCACCTCGAAGGGTCGGAAGTCCCTCTCGACCGGGCGGAGGCCATCAAGTGGCTGTCACGCGCTGCGGCCCAGCGTCACGAGGGCGCGCACACCCATCTTGCCGGTATGGCTGAGCACGGCGATGTAGCGGCGCATCTCGCCCTCGGCCTGATCGCGCGTGACATAGCCGGCAACAGCATGGCGGCCGCGCGACATCTGCGCGCTGCGGCAGCGGCAGGCAACCCGCAAGGTCTGCTCGCGCTCGGCGCGCTATACAGCACCGGTAGCGCGGTCGAACGGGACGGGGCTGAAGCCACCGGCCTGTTCCGGTCCGCCGCGGAGGCCGCCATGACGGCGGTGCTCGATGCGCGGCAGGGAGCGACGGCCGGCATTCTCGGCCCCGGCTCCGGCGGCTGGCTGGACGAGGCGGTGCTGCGCACGCGGTCCGCAGACGCCTCTTCGCCGGGCGACGACTCAAGCAGGCCGGAGCTCTTCGCGCGTTACTGGGTCGGTCTGATGCTGCTCGCGGGCGCCGGTACGGCGGCCGATGCCCCGCGTGGCCTCGCCCACCACCGCACGGCTGCCGAGCGCGGCTTCGCCCTCGCGGAATTCAGCCTGGGGTTGCTCTACGAACGCGGCCACGGCGTGCCCCGCAATCCTGAGCTCGCGCGCCAGTGGTTCGCGCGAGCGGCCGAACACGGCCACCCCCTCGCGGCTGCACGCGCATCGGCAGCAGAGCGGATGTAGCGTCCGCCGAACCGGTGGGATCGATCGTCAACCGTCGCGGTGGGTGCGCTCGTGACGCTCGTGGCGCTCCTGTGCCTCGACGCTGAGAGTCGCGATGGGGCGGGCTTCAAGGCGGCGGATGCTGATGGGCTCGGCGGTCTCCTCGCAATAGCCGTAGGAGCCGTCCTCGATCCGCTGCAACGCCGCCTCGATCTTCGAGATGAGCTTGCGGGCGCGGTCTCGCGTGCGAAGCTGGACCGACCGTTCAGCCTCGACAGCGGCACGGTCCGCCAAGTCGGCCTCGTGCCCGGTGTCGAGCTTGAGCTTCTCCAGGGTCGCGTCCGTCTCGTCCAGGATGTCCTGCCGCCACAATTCCAGCTTGCGCCGGAAATACTCCTGCATTCGCGGCGACATGAACTCTTCCTTGCTCGTTGGCCTGTACCTGGCCGGGAGCTCCACTTTTTTCTCCGCCACGTCCCTGCCGCATCCCACCCCGAAATGGGCGCGGAGTATAGGAATGCGCCGACGCATCGGCAAGCCATTCCAACGCATTGGCCGACCAATGGAGAAGACACCCTCTCCCCGGCTAAAGTGCGGGAATTTCAAGGCTGTAGTCGGGCTTCCGGAGTCGGGATCACCTGCCGACGCAGCCTGAAATGGCCGGCGCGGCGTCGCCCGGCTATCATGCGGGTGCCGCGGCCGAGGCGCAGCAACAGCAGATTGGGGAGAGGAAGGCGGTGGTCGAGGGCCTAGCTCCCGGTGACTGGGTCAGAAACCCACTCGCGCCGGAGTGGGGCCTCGGGCAGGTGCAGTCCGTCATCGGCGACCGCGTGACCGCCAATTTCGAGAATGCCGGCAAGCGCCTCATCAACGCGGCCGTGGTCAGCCTGACCCGGGTCGAATCGCCTGTCCCCCGATCGGAGTCCTGGTCCGACTGAATGCACGCCTCCTTGCGGCGCAAATCGCCGAGACCAAGATCAAAACAGGTCTCGACCGTTGACCGACTAGGTGTTAGGCATCGGGACCAAATTTGTCGCAGCGCGCGCTGATTTGGGTGGAACAGCTTGGTCGGAGACGCAGGTGGCACGTTCGGGCGGAAATCAGGCCCCCAGACACCCCGGTAGCGGGCGGCGCAGGGCGCGCTACACCGAAAAGGGCCGCCAGGTCGAGCCGGCGGCGCGGCAAGAGATTCAGGCCCTGCTGGGCGACGAACCCAGGCGCCCCGACCTGCTGATCGAGCATCTGCACAGGATCCAGGACCACTTCGGCTGCCTCGTGGCCCGTCATCTGGCGGCGCTCGCGGACGAGATGCGCCTTGCCATGGCTGAGGTCTACGAGGTCGCGACGTTCTATGCGCACTTCGACGTCGTGATGGAGGGCGAGAGCCCGCCGCCGCCGTTGACGGTCCGGGTCTGCGACAGCCTGACGTGCGAGTGCTTCGGCGCTCAGGACCTGCTGGAGTCGCTGCCTGGAGCCGTGGGCGACGACGTACGGGTGGTACGGGCACCCTGCATGGGCCGCTGCGAAGAGGCACCGGTGGCCGAGGTCGGCCACCGCCACGTGACGGAAGCGACCGTGGAGCGGATCCTCGCCAGCGTCCAGGGACCCGACCATTCGCCCGTAAATCCGGCTTACGTCGATTTCGACGCCTATGTCGAAGGCGGAGGCTACAGGGTTCTCAAGGAATGCCTGTCGGGCGCACGGCGCGTCGAAGACGTGATCGGCGCGCTGGAGGACAGCGGCCTCAAGGGAAAGGGTGGCGCCGGCTTCCCGACCGGGCGCAAGTGGCGCTTCGTCCGGGCCGAGACCGGACCCCGGCTGATGGCCGTCAACGCGGACGAGGGCGAGCCCGGCACGATCAAGGACCGGGTCTACATGGAGCAGGACCCGCATCGCTTCCTCGAAGGCACGCTGATCGCCGGCTGGGCCGTGGAAGCGGCCGAGTGCTACATCTACCTCCGCGACGAATATCCGGGCATCCGCGAGGTGCTGCTGGAGGAGATCGCGAAGCTCGACGCGGCGGGCCTGACCGAGCGGACGGCGCTCATCCTCCGCCGGGGCGCAGGCGCCTACATCTGCGGTGAAGAGTCGGCGATGCTGGAGAGCATCGAGGGCAAGCGGGGTGAGCCCCGGCACAAGCCCCCCTTCCCCTCCCAGGTCGGCCTCTGGGGCCGGCCCACTCTCATCAACAATGTCGAGACGCTGCACTGGGTGCGCGACATACTGGAACGAGGCCCCACCTGGTTCTCCGGTGAGGGCCGCAACGGACGCTCGGGCTTTCACAGCTTTTCCGTGTCCGGACGGGTCAAGGAGCCGGGCGTCAAGCTCGCGCCGGCCGGTATCACCATGAACGAGTTGCTGGCGGAGTACTGCGGCGGCATGGCCGAGGGCCACACCTTCCGCGCCTACCTGCCGGGCGGCGCCTCGGGCGGCATCCTGCCGGCCTCCATGGCCGACCTCCCGCTCGATTTTGGCACGCTGGAGGCACACGGCTGCTTCATTGGCTCCGCCGCAGTCGTGGTCCTCTCCGACAGGGACGATCTCAAGGGCGCGGCGCTCAACCTGATGCGTTTCTTCGAGGACGAGAGCTGCGGGCAGTGCACGCCCTGCCGCGTCGGCTGCGAGAAGGCGGCCGTCATGATGAGCGACGGTCGCTGGGACGCGCCGCTCCTGCGGGAGCTGAGCACCGCCATGACCGACGCCTCCATTTGCGGTCTGGGACAGGCGGCACCGAACCCCCTGCTCTCGATCCTGCGCTACTTCCCGGAGGAGCTCGCATGAGCGATGTGATCCGCTTCACCCTCGACGGCCGGGCCGTCACCGCGGAGCCGGACGAGACCATCTGGCAGGTCGCCAAGCGGAACGGGATCGACATTCCCCACCTCTGCTACACGCCCGAGCCCGGCTACCGGGCCGACGGCAACTGCCGGGCCTGCATGGTGGAGATCGAGGGCGAGCGGGTGCTTGCGGCCTCCTGCATCCGAAAGCCGACCGAAGGCATGGAGGTGCGCGCTTCCGTGGAGCGCTCGGTGCGGGCCCGCGACATGGTGATGGAGCTGCTGCTCGCGGATCAGCCGCCGGTGGAGTCCAGCCACGACCCGTCCAGCGAGCTATGGGACTGGGCCGAGAGCATGGGGCGCACCGCGAGCCGCTTCCCGGCGCGGAACTCGCCTGCTCCCGACCTCAGCCACACGGCGATGGCGGTCAACCTCGATGCGTGCATTCACTGCACCCGCTGCGTCCGCGCCTGCCGGGAGGTGCAGGTCAACGACGTGATCGGCATGGCCGGCCGGGGCGCGCGCAACAAGATCGTCTTCGACTTCGACGACCCCATGGGCGAGAGCACCTGCGTCGCCTGCGGCGAATGCGTCCAGGCGTGTCCCACCGGCGCCCTCATGCCGGCCAAGGAGGTCGGCAAGGAGACGCCGGCCAAGCAGGTGGAGAGCGTCTGCCCCTATTGCGGCGTCGGCTGCCAGCTCACCTTCAACGTGAAGGACAACAAGATACTCTGGGTCGACGGCAAGGACGGCCCGGCCAACCACGGCAGGCTCTGCGTCAAGGGCCGCTTCGGCTTCGACTACGTGAATCACCGGCACCGGCTGACCACGCCGCTGATCCGCCGGGACGACGCGCCCAAGTCCGCCGAAATCGACATCGACCCGGCGAATCCCCTCACCCACTTCCGGGAAGCCAGTTGGGACGAAGCGCTGGACGCGGCGGCAGCCGGCCTCCGCCAAATTCGCGACCGCCATGGCGCCGGCGCGCTTGCCGGCTTCGGCTCGGCCAAGGGCTCGAACGAAGAGGCCTATCTCTTTCAGAAGCTCGTGCGCGCCGGCTTCGGCACCAACAACGTCGACCATTGTACGCGGCTTTGCCACGCCTCGTCGGTGGCGGCGCTGCTCGAATGCATCGGCTCCGGCGCGGTGACGGCGAGCTTCAACCAGGTCGAGCATTCCGACGTCATCATCGTCATCGGCGCGCAGCCGACCGCCAACCACCCGGTGGCCGCGACCTTCTTCAAGAATGCGGCGAAGCGCGGCGCGAACCTGATCGTGATCGACCCGCGCGGCTCGGCGCTCGCCCGCCACGCGAGCCACTTCCTCCAGTTCAAGCCCGGCACCGACGTGGCGCTCCTCAACGCGCTGATGCACGTCATCGTCGAGGAGGAGCTTTACGACCGGCAGTACGTCTCAGCACATACGGAGGGATTCGAGCAGCTCAAGGCCCACCTCGCGGGCTATGCGCCCGAGGAGATGGGGCCCGTCTGCGGCATCGAGCCCGACGTGCTGCGCGAGGTCGCGCGCCTCTACGGCCGCGCGGAGGCGGCGATCATCTTCTGGGGCATGGGCATCTCCCAGCACATTCACGGCACCGACAATGCGCGCTGCCTGATCTCGCTGGCGCTGATCGCGGGCCAGGTGGGCCGGCCCGGCACCGGCCTGCATCCGCTGCGCGGGCAGAACAACGTGCAGGGCGCCTCAGACGCCGGGCTCATCCCGATGATGTACCCCGACTACCAGCGGGTGACCGACCCCACCCTGCGCGAGAAGTTCTCGGATTTCTGGGAGGCCGAGCTCGACCCCAACGCCGGCCTCACCGTGGTCGAGGTGATGAACGCCGCCCACGAGGGTGCCGTCAAGGGCATGTACATCATGGGCGAGAACCCGGCGATGTCGGACCCCAACCTGCGGCATGTGCGCGAAGCGCTCGCCCTGCTCGACCATCTTGTGGTGCAGGAACTCTTCTTGACCGAGACCGCGTGTTACGCGGACGTGGTGCTGCCGGCCTCCGCCTGGCCCGAGAAGGACGGCACCGTCACCAACACCAACCGCCAGGTGCAGATGGGCCGGACCGCGCTGACGATGCCTGACGGCGCGAGGCAGGACTGGTGGATCATCCAGGAGATCGCGCGCCGCATCGGGCTCGACTGGAACTACGGCGGCCCGGCCGACGTCTTCGCCGAGATGGCGGGCTGCATGCCCTCCCTCGACAACATCAGCTGGGAGAGGCTGCGCCGCGATAGCGCCGTCACCTACCCCTGTAGCGGCGAGGACGAGCCCGGCCACGACGTCATCTTCGAGGACGGCTATCCGACCCCGAGCAAGCGGGGCAAGCTGGTGCCCGCCGGCATCGTGCCGCCGGACGAGTCGCCTGACGACGAGTTCCCCATGGTGCTGACGACGGGCCGGATGCTGGAGCACTGGCACACGGGCGCGATGACCCGCCGCGCCTCCGTGCTCGACCATCTGGAGCCCGAGGCCGTCGCCCATCTCGCGCCGGCCGAGCTGGAACGCATGCACATCGAGCCGGGCACGCCGATCACGGTCGAGACCCGGCGGGGCGCCATCGGGCTGCGTGCCCGCGCCGACGCCGGGGTGCCGGCGGGCGTGGTCTTCGTGCCCTTCTGCTTCGCCGAGGCCGCCGGCAACATGCTGACCAATCCGGCCCTGGACCCCTTCGGCAAGATTCCAGAATTCAAGTACTGCGCCGCCCGCGTCTCCCGGGCCGACGCCCCCGCCGAAGCGGCGGAGTAGTCGCCTGTGGTAAACCTAATCCCTATTTTCGTTTGAACTCCAATCCCTTACTAGTAACTTTCAGCGTTACCGCGTTTGTTATCCTAGGCTTTGATAATGCAGTCCGCTCAAATACAGGAACACACGTGCCCCCAGCATGACGAGCTGATGGAGTGAAAAAACCATCTATGCCATTCTCAACAGCACGCAATCCTAAACTCTGACAGAATGGATATCCACTCTTGCTCTCGCTAGTTAACTCTAGGTACTGACTTTCCTTTCCACGCAAGTCGGCTGTTCTACCTGAGTATTGACAATTGATTAAACTATAGTGGCGCAGATGAGGGAATTGTTCACGCGGCAACTCATTCACTTCTTCTCCAACATGAAATGCGATCTCTTTTTCACAAGTGACTTCGTCTATTGCGGAATAATAGACGCCCATTGTTCCATCCCCAAAACGCCCCTCTTTAAATGGCTTGGTTCTATTCTGTCGCCCCTTGAAAGCATATTCAACGATCTCCTCCGCGACGAGTGGCATATCCACGCTCGCGAGCACGGAAAGAGTATCCACAAGACTCGAGGGATTTACCCCACGCTGCAACAAAGTAACATGGGCTGGGTTGCTGGAAACTGACGCGAGGCGGCAGACAATCTGTTGCTTCTTTGTAACAACACACGTTTCCAGCAATGCTCACAGGCCCCGTTCGTGTTTAACCATCTCTGAAACCGAAAATAACTGAGACATGCTCCCCTCAAGCATATGCTCCAACGGAGACTTTCCCCGAAATTGGCTTCGCCCGTAATTGAGCCAATCAACCTCAGCTTCCGTAATCTCTTCAAACAAAGCGCCAAGGCCTAAGCTGATACTGACGACATAGCCTGCTCGATCTCTGACATCTTGTGTCCAAGGGACCACCCGTCCTGCCAGTACGTGCTGACCCACTACGTCGTCTGGTTGATAGCCCAACAGTATCAGTTGCTCGTTAGTACCCAAACCCCATCGCTCGCAAATCTTGACGAACGCTTCTATAATGCCTCTGCGTCCAGCCGAGTTCTCGCAATCTGACTGACCATGAAAACTCTGAACCCTGGTTGCTTGACGAGAAAGCTCTACACTAGCGCCAAATGGGTTATCGCATGCGTCCGTTTGGCCATGATACTGCCTTATGCGACGCTGATGGTTCACCAAAATGGAATAGTTCTTTTGGGCCAACTCTGCTTCGCCCAGCTGCTCTCCCGACGGAATATATTGTCTACTGGCTAGCACTGATTCTCTCCAGGTGTAAGGCTGCCATACACGCCTCAGATATACGATTAATTCGACTAAATTTGCTATCAAAGGAATCGTTGACGCCGAGCTTTAAAAGTGAAATATCGAAATGCAAGAACAATGCATTGGGCACATATTCGCTGGTCTCCACCATACAAGACGCTCGCCAATCCCCGTCGTTTCCAACGAGAGAAAATCGCGCAGAAGGTACGTGAACTGCGCCTATATCTCTAGATATATTGCTCACTTGTTGCATCGAATATCGATGCATATATTCGGTGGGCGGGCTGCCGGAAAAGATGTGAGCATGCTCATACACCATAATCTGAATTGCGTTATACCTTCTGTCTGAGAATTTTGTCGGAAAGCTCGCGTCTATTTGACCAATTAGTCGCAAAGCCATCTCGTACTCTGTCGGGGCTATATTTGGAAACTCTATTGAGAGTTTTTCCGCTGTTAGCACTACCACGCTGTTTCCACCAAAAAAATTGAATCTAGCCCACACATCTCCGAGATTATTGCCCGCGTATGCAGAAAAATCGCGTGGGTTAATGGTAATGTTCGGCGTAAGGGCGCCATGTATCATATCGAAAAATCGTGCTGCCACACCTTGCCACTCAAAGAGGGGGGGTGAAAAGGTGGCATTCACGAAGATGGAACTATTCGCCGACTGCACCTGGAGCATTGGCACGCTGTTAGCAAGTGAAACTACCAAGAGCGTAGCACCATTGATTAGGTACAGCAAACTAGCACATGCACAGCTGCGGACCCGCCAGTTCTATCCGAAGCAGCGCGTAGAAGCGAACCTGTATGGTTTCTTCCGGGTGACGTGAGGCTCAGGTTGCACCGCCCCGGCCTGAGAGCGGCACTACGGTCGTCGACACTTGTTCGGCAGCCTCGGCCTCTTCATCCCCCTGGGTGTCGCCGGGCGACCCGGCCTGCGGATCGGTGTCTTCCAGAAGCCCTACGGCCTCCAGCTCGTCGACTCCGGGCAGGTCGTCAAGGCTCTCCAGGCCGAAATGCTCCATGAATCCCTGGGTCGTGACCCAGGTGACGGGGCGGCCGGGCGTGCGCCGGCGGCCCTTGGGCGCGATCCAGCCCGCCTCCAGCAGCAGGTCGAGCGTCCCCCGCCCCAGGTGGACGCCGCGAATCTCCTCCACCTCGGCCCGCGTCACCGGCTGGTGGTAGGCGATGATCGCGAGCGTCTCCAGCGCGGCGCGCGAGAGGCGCCGGCGGACGACGCGATGCACGGTCAGGTGCTCTGCCAGATCGGGAGCCGTGCGAAATGTCCAACCGCCGGCCACCTTCACGAGATGGATACCCCGATGCCGGTAATGCGCCGCGAGCCTGGCGAGACCCGCCTCGATATCGGTGTCTTCGGGCAACTGGGCCGCCAGCGTCTCGGCATCGAGGGGCCGGCCCGCGGCGAAGATCATGGCTTCCATGACGCGGGACGCGCGGGCAGCGCGCTCCTCGTCCTCGCTGGGTTCCAGGGAAGGCGAAGGTTCGGGCAGATCGGTCATGGCTCTTCCCGCCTCCGGCGGAGATAGATGGGGCCGAACGGCTCCAATTGGCGAATCTGCAGGCGGCCCTCGCGCGCGAGCTCCAGGGACGCGGCGAGCGTGCTCGCAAGACCGGAGCGGGCAACCGCTTCGCTCTCGGGCCCGGAGCCGCGCGGCAGGAAGCGCGCCAGGGTCTCCCACTCCGGCGTGCTGCCCAGGAGCTGCGACATGCGCCGGTACGCGTCTTCGATCGAATGATAGGCGCCGAGCTCGATCAGCAGGCCTCGTGGCTTGCGCCGGATACGGTGGGCGGCATAGGCGCGCAGCAGCTCGTTGAGCGTGCTCTCGTGGAGCGCCTTCTCGCGCACCGGCAGGCCCTCGGTCTTGCCGGCGGCGAAGACATCGCGCCCGAGCTGCGGGCGGTCCATCAGGGCCGCGGCGGCGTCGCGCATCGCAGCCAGGCGCCGCAGCCTGAGCGCGAGCGCCGCCGCCATCTCCGGGCCGCTCGGCTCCTCGTCGTCGGGCTCTTCGTCCGGCAAGAGCAGGCGCGACTTCAGGTAGGCGAGCCATGCCGCCATGACCAGATAGCCGGCGGCGAGCTCGATGCTGAGCCGGCGCGCTTGCTCGACGTAGGCCAGGTACTGCTCGGCCAGCGCCAGTATGGAGATGCGCGCGAGGTCGACCTTCTGGGTGCGGGCAAGCGCGAGCAGCAGGTCGAGCGGCCCTTCGAACCCGTCGAGACTGACGATCAGCCGCGGCTCGTCTCCGGCGGCTTCGGGGCCGGGCGGGGCTGCGGACCGCCCGCCGGCGTCGTCCTCGAAGGGCCTCAGATCGGCCATGACACCAGCGCCTCCACGCCGAACAACTCGACGATCAACTCGAAGCCCGCTGCCATCGGCGGCAGCACAACCTCGGCCAACGGGTTGAACGCGCTGCCGAACTCCGCCGCGATCAGCGGCACGAGA
>JAPPHR010000055.1 GCA_028820995.1 Rhodospirillales bacterium | reverse complement strand
AAGCGGTCAACTCATCTGGTACATAAACCGGTCAACTCAAAATGTGCTCGACAGCAGGGCCACCCAATAACGGAGGCGGACGGTCGATGGGCGACGAAAGCTGGCCAGACACGCGCGCGGGCGACAGTCCCGGCACCCTCTCGCGGGCCGCGGCGTTCGAGAGGCAGGCGCTCGCCCGGCTCGCAGACGAAGCGGAGACGGAGGTCGATCCGGCGGTGTTCGCCGCGACGTTCGACCTGTTCCGGGTGGCCAACCGCTTGATGTACGACTTCGAGACCGCCGTTCACCGCCCTCTCGGCATGTCCTGGGCGGGGTTCCGGGTGCTGTTCTGCACCTGGATCGAAGAGGAGGTCGAGCCGCGCGACCTCGCCAGGCTGTGCGCCGTATCGAGGGGGACGGTCTCGAGCGTCCTGAACACCCTCGAGCGGGACGGACTCATCAACCGCCGGCGGCAGTCGTCAGATCGGCGGGTCGTGACGGTGTCGATCACCGAGAAAGGGCGCGCGCGGGTGAAGGACGCGTTCCAGCGCCAGCACGCCCGCGAGCATCAATGGCTGGCCGACCTCGACCGCCAGACCGTGACCGACCTGGTGGCGCTCCTGCGCCACCTGCTCGAACTGCCGCGGCCGGGCGGGCCAGGCCAGCCCCCATTACGTCATGGCCGCGCTTGTCCCAGCCATCCACGAGTGTCTCGTGCGGCAGATGCTAAGAACGTGGATGCCCGCAACAAGTGCGGGCATGACGATGGGGATGGGTGATCAGGCGGGAGAGAACGCGCACCGGTCCGCCTGCATGCGAGCTTCAGGAACGCGGGGTTAGGCCGCCGTGTCGATCCAGATCGTGACCGGGCCGTCGTTGACGAGGTGGACCTGCATCACCTGCCCGAAGCGCCCGGTGGCGACGGGCACGCCGTGCTCGGCGAGGGAGGCGGTGAAGAGCTCGTAGAGGCGCTCGCCCTCGTCCGGCGGAGCGGCGTAGGAGAAGCCCGGCCGGTTGCCGCGGCTCGTGTCGGCGGCGAGCGTGAACTGGCTCACGACGAGGGCGCTGCCGCCGCTCGCCAGGACCGAGAGGTTCATCTTGCCGGGCTCGCTCTCGAAGATGCGCAGGTTGGCGACCTTGCGCGCGAGAGACCGGGCCTGGTCGTCGCCGTCGCCCCGCATGGCGCAGACGAGGATCAGCATGCCGGCGTCGATCCGGCTCACCGTCTCGCCGACGATATCGACGCGGGCCTCCGCGACCCGCTGGATCAGCGCCCTCATCGGTCGAGCGGCGCATAGTAGGTGCGGACTGGCGCTTCGGCGAGCAGCGCCAGGAAGCCGTCCAGGCCGCCGGCCGCCTCCAGAGCCGCGAGGTTGGCCTTGTGCGCCGCCGCCGAGGTCCACTCCTCGAGGATGACGACGCGGTCCGGGTCTGCGGCGTCCACCGCCAACTCGATCCTGGAGCAGCCGTCCATCCCGGTGTCCTCGCCCACGAAGGGCGCCAGCATGTCGACCACGTCCGCCCGCCTTCCCGGCTTCGCCACGGCCCGCACCATCACCAGAACAGCCATCGTCGCGCCCCCTCTCGATTGCGACCGCGCCGCCACCGTGTACCATCGGCGCGGCCAAGGGCAAGGGGAGAAGGCCGGTGGCAGAGCCGCCCGCAACGGACAGCGCGCACGGCGCCACGCTCCGGCTCGGGCGCTGGGTGGCCGAGGCGCCGCGCGCGTGGGGCGAGGAGGCAGAGCGCCGGGCCGCGAGCGCCTTCGTGGACACGGTGGCCTGTATGCTGGCGGGCGCGGACGATGCCGCCCCGCGCGCGGCACACGCCGGGGTCGCGCGCTGGGGAACGGGCGGCGCGACGGTCGCCGGCACGCCGCACCGGCTGGTTGCGCCCTGGGCCGCGCTGGTCAACGGCACGGCGGCCCATGCGCTCGACTACGACGACATCCTGGAGATCAGCAACGCTCACGTGAGCGCGGCGCTGGTGCCGGCCCTGCTCGCGCTCGGGCAGGAGCGGGGCGCCGACGGCGGGTCTTGCGTGGATGCCTTCATCGTGGGCGTCGAGGTCATGGCCCGGCTCGGCGAAGCGCTCAACATGACCCACTACTTCAAGGGCTGGCACACCACATCGACCCTGGGCGCGCCCGCGGCCGCGGCAGCCTGCGCCCGGCTGCTCCGCCTCGATGCCGCGCGAACGACCGCCGCGCTCAGTCTTGCCACCAGCCTCGCCTCCGGCGCCAAGCGGCAGTTCGGCACCATGGCGAAGCCGCTCCACGCCGGGCTCGCGGCCAAGAACGGGATCGTGGCGGCGGCGCTCGCGGAGGCTGGCGTCAGCGCTGCGGCGGACGCCTACGAGGGCGCGCGCGGCTTCGTGGACCTCTTCGCTGGGGTGCCGCGCGAGCGACTGGAGGCGGCGGTGGCGGATTTCGCCGGGCCGCCTGCGATCGAGCGCTACGGGCTCTGGCAGAAGGTCTACCCCTGCTGCGGCAGCGTCCATCGCCCCCTCGATGCCCTGCTCGACATGCGCGGCGACGAGGGCCTGCGGCCGCAGGCGGTGGCCGGGATCGACGCGCTGCTGCCGGAGATCGCGGTGCAGAACCTGCCCTATACCGCACCCGCCGATGCCATGCAGGCGCGCTTCAGCCTGCCCTACCTGCTGGCGAGCGCGCTGGTCGACGGCCGGCTCGCGCTCGACGCCTTCACCGCAGACGCCTTGGCGCGGCCCGGCGTGCGCGCGCTGATCCCCAGAATCCGCATGCGCCCGGACCCGGCACAGCCTGGCGACGTGAACGTCGACGCGGCGCCGCTGCGGGCAACGGTCACGGTGCGGCTCGCGGGCGGGGACGAGCGCTCGCGAACGGTGCAGGAGCCGAGGGGCCACCCGTGCCGGCCGCTCGGCCGCGACGCGCTCCACGCCAAGTTCGCGGACTGCGCCTCGCGCGCCCTGCCGCAGGCCGCCCACGACGCGGCCTTTGCGGCATTCGACGGGATCGCCGGTGCGCCGGACCTCGGCGCCGTCGCGGCGCACCTCGGGGGAGGCCATGGCCAACGCTGAAACGGGGACGCCCGATGCCGTCGCCTTCACGCAGGCCGCGACGGTGTTCGACTGCCTCGGGCTCTTCTACGTGCTGGACGAGCCCTATGCGACGCGCTGCCTGGAAGCGGGCGTCAACATCTGCAACGTGACCTTCGCGCTGGAGAGCACGTGGGACCAGACCATGGGCGCGGTGGACGAAGGGTTCGCCAGGATCGAGGCGAGCCCGGTGCTGGCGCTCGCCCGCGACACGGCGGAGATCGAGGCGGCGCTGGCGGCCGGCCGGCTCGCGGTCATCCCCGGCACGCAAGGCTCGAGCATGATCGGCAAGGAGCTGGCACGGGTGGGCATCCTCGCGCGGCTGGGCTTCCGCTTCTTCGGCCTCGCCTACACCGGCGCCACGCTCTTCGCCGATGGCTGCGGCGAGAAGCGCGATGCGGGGCTCAGCTTCCTCGGCGAGGAGCTGATCGCGGCGGTGAACGAGACGCCGATGATCCTCGACCTCTCGCACGCCGGCCACCGCTCGCGGGCGGAAGCCGTGCCGCTGGCCCGCGCGCCGGTCTGCACCCACTCCAACGCCTGGCACCACGTGCCCAACGATCGCAACACCAGGGACGAGACGGTGCGTGCGGTCGTCGCCAAGGGCGGCATGATGGGCGCCTGTTGCCTGCCGCTCTCGGTGAGCCCGGCGGACCAGACCCTCGACCGCCTGATCGACCACATCGACCACTTCAAGGCGCTGGTGGGCGCGGAGCACATCGGCATCGGGCTCGACTTCACCGAGGCCTACCAGGAGGCCAAGGTCGTGCTGCCGGAATCGATCCGCTGGCGCACGCTCCGCCCCGATATCTTCGGGCCGGTCGAGGCCTTCGTGACTCAAAGCTATCCGGAAGGCCTCGGCGGCATCGCCGAGCTACCCAACCTCGCCGGGCGGCTCTTCGAGCGCGGCTACGGCGAGAACGAGGTGGCCGGCATCCTCGGCGCCAACTGGCTGCGTACCTTCACCCGCTTCGTCGGCTGAGCCCGCCCGCGTTCGGCGCCCGCGCAACTACGACAGCAAGTTTCGAGGCGGAAGTTTCCCGCTTGTCGGTGCGGTTGCTGTCGACCGCTATTCGTCGCGAAGGGCGCCGAAGGCTCCCATCAGGTTCCGCCTTTCGTCATCGAGCGTGCCTGCGACGGCGCCGCTAGGATCCTCGCCGACAGTGTAGAAGCTGGCGAGCACCGCATCATTCGAGGCGGCCCAGGTGTCCCCCGTCCGATCCAGCGTGTAAGCGAGGTTGGAGACGGCGTGGGTCATGCCGGCGTCATCGGTCCGAAGCAGATCGGTGAAGGCTGCGTCCAGTGTGTCTATGTCTTCCAGGTCCATGCTCAGGTCGGCCGAGCCGAGAACCGGCTGAAAGCGGACGGTGTCGACGGCGATCAGGTCACCGCTCCAGGACACGGTTCCCATTCCGGCCGTCGGCCCGTCGCTCCTGGTGCCGTTGACCCTTGCTTCGATCGAGATCTGGTCGCCGATGAAGCCGCTTGCTGCCGGGTCCCAAATGTCGGTGGCGCGCTCGACCCTCAGCGTCCTGGTGACCTGCACGCCAAAGTACTTGAGATCAGAAGCGTCTCCGGGGACGTCCGCCCAGATTCCGAACTCCTTGTGGTCCGTGTCGGCTCGCAGGTCGTAGTGGTGGAGAATACCGTCGAAATCGCGTTCAACGGGAATGGCGGGCACGTTCCTGTCCCAACGTTCGCACATGATGGCGCCACCAGAACAATTTCCATGGTAGATGTCCTGGGTGTTCGTCGGGTCCGTGTAATCCAAGACATGGCCGAACTCGTGCGTGAGGGTACGGAAGCCGTCAATCGTGAGCTGTCCGTTGCGCACTATTTCTCTCACATGTCCCGGCGTGAGCACGATGGAGGGGTTGTCACTGTTGGCGTCAAGGCCGGGGGGGTCCGTCCCGGGGTCAGCGTAGTGGGTTGCGCAGGCGTCGGCGCCTGCTCCGCAATCCACTTGCGGGAAGCCGACGACAAGGTCTACCTCCAACACGCGGTCCTCGCTCAACTCCAGATGAAAGTAGGGGCTGTCGTGCTCGCGAATGCCCTCGATCCGCCGGGTCCAGAGCTCGGCCGCGCGGTACGCCATGGCAATGAGATCGTCGGGCACGGTCGTTCCAGGCGCGATATACGGCACAATCGCGATGCCCGGACTGCCCGTCGGAACGTCGCGCCGGTACTCGAATCGACTGGACGAGGGGAGCGTCACGGCCCGGAACGACGGCAGCGGATCGATGCCGTCGGTGTTCTCGTAGAGGCCGGAGGCGAACTGGGGCGTGTTCGGTTCGGTCGGGGGAGGATCGATGAGCAGGCCATCACCTCCGCTTCCCGCTCCGCCACCGCCACCACATGCGGCCAGAAGGCTCGTGCAGCAGAGTACGATTACAACTGCACCAAGTCGAAGCATCGGCTTGTCCTCCCAAGTGTAGTAGCCAGTTCAAAATTAAATCGATTAAACACGGCATGGCATTTGGCGCGCAATCTCTATAACTGAGCGCTCAATTTGTACGATTAGCGCGATGCGTTCCGCTGATGCCGGGGCGCCCGCGGCAATTTGGAGCACGGGGGACTATGATGCTTGCGTGCCCAAGCGCATCACCTGGCAGAGGCAGGAACGGCACAATACCGAACCGGAGACCGGGTCGACATCGCGGTTGCCGACGACTGCGGTGGCAATTGCTGGCCGGTGGGCGCTTGGCCCGGTATGGTCCGCGGCCGACGGCACACACCCGAAGTTGCAGAGGATGTCATGGTCGAGCGTATGGGCGCCCTCGGGCGCTATCCGCAAACCCGCCTTCGCCGCAACCGGCGCGATCCCTGGTCGCGCCGCCTGGTGGCGGAGACCGTGCTCACGACGGGCGATCTGATCTGGACGGTCTTCGTCTGCGAAGGCGAAGGCCGCAGCGAGCCTGTGGGCTCCATGCCCGGCGTCGAGCGGCTCAGCGCCGACCTGCTGGCCGAGCAGGCGCACGAGGCCCACGAGCTCGGCATCCCGGCGCTCGCGGTCTTTCCCCAGACGCCGGCGGCGGCCAAGACGCCGGACGGCGACGAGGCGCTCAACCCGGACAACCTGGTCTGCCAGGCGGTGCGCGCGGTCAAGGCGGCGGTGCCGGAGATGGGCGTGGTCTGCGACGTGGCGCTCGACCCCTACACCAGCCACGGCCACGACGGGCTGATTCGCGACGGCTACGTGGTCAACGACGAGACGGTCGACGTGCTGTGCCGTCAGGCGCTGGTGCAGGCCGAGGCCGGCTGCGACGTGATCGCGCCGTCCGACATGATGGACGGGCGCGTCGGCGCGATCCGCCGCGCGCTGGACGAGGCGGGCTTCGAGCGGGTGCGCATCATGTCCTACGCGGCGAAGTACGCGTCGGTCTACTACGGGCCGTTCCGCGATGCGATTGGCTCCACCGGCAACCTCGCCGGCGGCGACAAGCGCACGTACCAGATGGACCCGGCCAACGGCGGGGAAGCGCTGCGCGAGGTCGCCATGGACATCGAGGAGGGCGCCGACATGGTGATGGTGAAGCCCGGCATGCCCTATCTCGACATCGTTTACCGGGTGAAGCAGGCGTTCGGGCTCCCGACCTACGTCTATCAGGTCTCCGGCGAGTACGCGATGCTGAAGGCGGCGGGCGAGCGCGGCTGGCTCGACGGCGAGGGCGCAATCCTGGAGGCGCTGCGGGGCTTCAAGCGGGCGGGCGCCGACGGCGTTCTCACCTACGCGGCCCTCGACGTCGCCAGGCGGCTACAAGGCTGACCTGCCCGTCGACTGCAAGGCCGCCCTACCAATCGACAGCCGGGCCGGCGGCGGCCGCGGCGTGTATAATCCAATACCAGGACGGGGAACTATTGACATGACCGTTGATGGACCGCTCAGCGGCGTCACCGTGATCGACCTGACGCGGGTTCTCGCCGGCCCCTACTCCACCATGGTGCTCGCCGATCTCGGCGCCCGCGTGATCAAGGTGGAGACGCCGGGCGGGGGCGACGATTCCCGCGCCTTCGGCCCCTTCATCGAGGGGAAGTCCGCCTACTTCATGTCGATCAACCGCGGCAAGGAGAGCATCTCCCTCAACCTCAAGGAGGACGGCGACCGCGCGGTCTTCGAGGACCTGCTGGCAGGCGCCGACGTGGTGGTGGAGAATTTTCGGGCCGGCACCATGGACCGGCTGGGCTACGGCTGGGAGGCGCTGCACGCGCGCTTTCCCCGGCTCATCTATGCGGCCTGCTCGGGCTTCGGCCACACCGGGCCCTATGCCGGGCGGCCGGCCTACGACGTGGTGGTGCAGGCCATGGGCGGCATCATGAGCCTGACCGGCCAGCCCGGCGGGCCGCCGGCGCGGGTGGGAAGCTCCGTCGGCGATATCGTCGCCGGCCTCTTCACCGCCATCGGCGTGGGCGGCGCGCTCTACCGGCGGACGATGACGGGCGAGGGCATGAAGCTCGACGTCTCCATGCTCGACTGCCAGGTGGCGATCCTGGAGAACGCGCTCGCGCGCTACTTCGCGTCCGGCGAGGTGCCGGGGCCGCTGGGGACACGCCATCCCTCGATCACGCCGTTCCAGGCCTACGCGACCGCCGACGGCCACGTGGTCATCTCCGCCGGCAACAACGCGCTGTTCGCGACGCTCTGCGCCGCGCTCGGCAGGCCGGACCTCGCCCGGGACGCGCGCTTCGTCGACAACCCCGCCCGCAACGCCAACACCGACGCGCTGGAGCAGGAGTTCGAGGCGATCCTGACGGCGCAGCCCACGCGGCACTGGCTCCAGGTGCTGGAGGAGGCGGGCGTGCCGTGCTCGCCGATCAACCGGGTGGATGACGTGCTCGCCGACCCGCAGGTCGCGGCACGCAACATGGTGATCCGGGCGATGGACCCGGTCGCAGGGGAGGTGAAGATGGCAGGCAACCCGATCAAGATGTCGGCATACCCCGACCCGAACGAGCGACCGCCTGCGCCCGAGCTCGACGAGCACGGGCCGGCGATCGCCGGGGGAGGCGCGTGATGCGCGCCGCGGCCTTTGACAGGGTAGGGCTGCGGCGCGGACTTTGGCTCAGGCGGCTGCGACCGTATTGCGCTGCGTTCGGCGCTGCGGCGCTGCTCGCGCTGCTGCTGGCGGTGGGCTCGTGCTCATGGTTCGCGCTCCCCTCCTATGACGGGGCCGAGGAGGTGCCGGGCCTCGATGCCACCGTGGAGATCGTGCGCGACGCCAACGTGATCCCTCACATCTATGCCCAATCGGCGCGGGACGGCGCGTTCGCCATGGGCTACGTCCACGCGCAGGATCGGCTCTGGCAGCTCGAGATGCAGCGCAGGATCGGTCAGGCGCGGCTTGCCGAGGTCGTCGGCGAGCCCGCCGTGGAGCCCGACAAGTTCCTGCGCACGCTAGGCATCTACCGCGTCGCCGAGCGCAACTTCGAGAACCTCGCGCCGGAGGCGCAGGCCGTCTACGAGGCCTATGCCAAGGGCGTGAACGCCTACCTGGAGACCCACTCCGAACTGTTGCCGCTGGAGTTCCAGCTGCTCGGCCACGAGCCCGAGCCCTGGAAGCCCGCCGACAGCCTGGTCTGGCTCAAGATCATGGCCTGGGACCTCGGCGACAATTTTGGCGACGAGCTGCTGCGCGCGCGCCTCGCCGGCAAGCTCGACCGGGCGCAGCTGCAGGACCTCTGGGCCCAGCATCCGGATGACCCTGCGCCGGGTCCGCACGCCGAGGCGCCGGCCTTCGATCCCGCCGGCATCGACTTTGCGGCGCTCGACACCGCCGCGCGGGCCGCCATGCCGGCGCTGCGCGCGTCCGGGTTCGGCTCCAACGCCTGGGTGCTCTCCGGCGCGCACACGGACTCCGGCAAGCCGCTGCTGGCGAACGACCCGCACCTGCGGCTGGAGGTGCCGAGCGTCTGGTACCTCGCCCACATCTCGACCCCGGAGTTCGAGGTCATCGGTTCGACGCTGCCGGGGCTACCCTTCCCGCTGCTGGGCCAGTCGCGCACCCTCGCCTGGGGCTTTACCAACACCGGGCCGGACGTGCAGGACCTCTTCATCGAGCGCATCGACCCGGAGGACCCCGCGCGCTACCTCGCGCCGGAGGGGAGCCTCCCCTTCGAGGTCCGGACCGAGACCATCGAGGTCAGCGGCGGCGATCCGATCACGCTGGAGGTGCGGGAGACGCGCCACGGGCCCGTGGTCTCCGACCTGCTGGAGGAGAGCGCGGAGTTCCTGGAGGAGGGCCACGTGCTCGCCTTCTCGTGGACCGCGCTGGCGGACGACGATCTGAGCGCCCAGGCGCTGGTGAACGCCACCGGGGCCGAGAGCTGGGAGGGCTTCGTCGAGGCGATGCGCGACCTCGCGGTGCCGCAGCAGACCATCGTCTTCGCCGATACGCAGGGCAACATCGGCTACGTGGCGCCGGGGCGGGTGCCGATCCGCGCCTCCGGCCAGGGGCACCTGCCGGTGCCGGGTTGGACCGGCGAGCACGACTGGGTGGACCGCGTGCCCTTCGAGGCGCTGCCCGGCGACAACAACCCGGCGTCGGGCCGCATCGTCACCGCCAACAACCGGATGGTCTCCCACGACTATCCCTACTACCTGACCGACGACTGGACCCCGCCCTACCGCGCCGGGCGCATCGAGGCCCTGCTCGACGCCCAGCCCAAGCACGACGTGGCGAGCTTTACCGCGATCCAGCAGGACCAGGTCTCGCTTGCCGCGGCGCGGCTCACGCCCGTGCTGCTGGAGCTGGCGGAGCCCGCGAACGACACCGGGCGGGAGGCGCTCGCCATGCTGGGCGCGTGGGACCACACCATGGGGCGGGAGAGCACCGAGGCGCTCATCTACATGGCGTGGGCGCGGGAGCTGATGCACGTGCTCTTCGCCGACGAGCTGGGCGACGTGTTCGAGGACTACTGGAAGATCCGCACCGAGCCGATCCACCGCGCGCTCTCCGCGCGCACGCAATGGTGCGACGACGTGACGACGTCCGCCGAGGAGACCTGTGGCGAGGCCGTGAGCCGGGCGCTGAAGATCTCGCTGGAGTACCTCGCCGTTACCTACGGCCATGACATGGAGGACTGGCGCTGGGGCGAGGCGCATGCGGTCCACATGAAGAGCCGCATCCTGGGCGAGGTCCCGGCCGTCGGCTCCTGGTTCGAGATCGACATGCCCTCAGGCGGCGAGAAGGAGACCGTCAAGGCCGGCGGCTTCGACGTGGCCGACGCCGTGCGCCCCTTCGCCCAGAACCACGGCGCCGGCTACCGCGCGGTCTACGACCTCGCGAACCCCGAGCGCTCCGTCTTCGTCATCAGCACCGGCCAGTCCGGCAACCCGCTGTCCTCCCACTACGAGGACTACGCCGAACCCTGGCGCGACGGCGAATACCTCCCCATGCTCACCGACCGCGCCGCCGTGGAGGAGGACGCGCTGGGGACGCTGGTGCTGAGCCCGAGGTGAGGGAGGATGAGACCGAGAGGCCGCCATATGCTTGCCAGAGTCAGACAAACGAATATTCGTCGTGGCTAGTGCGATGACAAAGCGGAACGGACCAATTCCGACGACTGTCCGGCTATCCCAAGACTATGTCTGGCGATTTGTTTGTTGATCGTTTGGACCTGCTCGGCACTCAGATCACAAATTTCCCGGACATCCTTAGTGTTACCGACACACAAGAGAATTTCGCTAGCCAACGGAAACGCCAAACCTCTCCGACTATCTTCTAGGCTACCATTGCTTGCATCCGCACCCGCAGAAACAACTACCGTAGTTCCGACAACCAACGCCTCACCACGAGGAACTCGACAAATCAGTAGCCCTTTCCCATGGAGTACTTCAGCAATCTCATCGTTTCCAAGCAACAGCGAATTTGCAAAATCATTCTGAAGGATTCTGCGAGCGTAACTTGACGCTGATGTGATACTGTGAGCGCCAATTCTTCGAGGTACACCGTTGGGCAGCTCGTCCCCTGTCAAGTCCCCATAAACTTCGCGCTCCATTTCCTCGTTGCGCCACTCCGCACTTCTCTTGAATTGAACAAAAAGAAAATAGTCTAGCAGGTTTTTCTCGTTAACGGTCAGATTAGGGGGATGCCCGCTCAGTCCTTGATCAATCAACTTGTCAGCAATGGGTGCAATTTTTCCATCCAAACTCTGCATCGCTTGTTCTACTTTGTTGTTAAGCAGGCTTGGTTGACCCCCTACAATCCAGCTTGATCAATGGGTTACCGCGCCGATCGGCACCGAACCCGTGCGCCGATCAACACCTTGGACACACTTGAACGGCCTCAAAGTTCGATTGGCTTGGAACGATTAGTACAAGATGCGCCGTCATGAATGCTCGCACCTTCCCTATCGTGTCAGCGCTCAACGTTTTTCTTTTCCCGTCAGATCCTCTGCACTAGAGCACTTTTCGAGCTTATAGAATCTTTAGAAATTTCAGTCTCTTGGAAATGTGATTCAAGATGCGGGCTGGTGAAGGAGGCCAGCCTGCATGACACGACCTCTTTCGAATGATCTGCGTCGGCGGGTGGTGAGGGCGGTGGTCGATGGCGGGATGTCACGACGGGGCGCGGCGAAGCGCTTCGGCATCGCGCCGTCGACGGCGATCAAGTGGGTGGATGCCTGGCGCCGCACGGGGAGCTGGCGCCCCAGAGCGCAAGGCGGCGACAGGCGCTCGCAGCGGATCGAGGCGCGCGCCGATGCGGTCCTCGCGCTCCTGGACGAGACCCCGGACATGACGCTTTCGGAGATTGCCGCCCATCTGGAGAGCGAGCACGGGCTTCGGGTCTCGCAGAGCGCCGTGTGGCGCTTCTTCCAGCGCCGGGGCATCACCTTCAACAAAAACGGCGCACGCCAGCGAGCAGCAGCGCGATGACGTGCTGCGACGAATGCGCGCCTGGGTCGAAGTCCAGCTCGACCTCGACCCTGAGAAGCTCGTCTTCGTCGATGGTGAGGCGGACCGTGGCCGAAGGCCGCGTAAGCCGCCGAACGGCGCGTCCACCTAGATGGCAAGACGCTCAGGCCGGGCCCTGCGCGGGCATCGCTGCCGCGCGCCCCTGTCCCACGGAATCCCGCTTAGTCCCGCCGAATCCCGTTCAAGAATTCTCCATCGTCATGGGACGGAGGGCGAAACCGGGCGTGACTCGTCGATCAGCGGCGCAAGGTCGGGCAGGCGGGGAACGACCGCCAAGGGCGCACCTGCGGCGAAGAAATCCGGCGTGCCGATGCCGACGAAGGGGATTCCGGCCAGCGACGCCTGCTGCATGTCGGTCTGGGAATCGCCGGCGAAGAGGGCATCGGCCGGGGCCAGGCCGCGCGCCTCGAGGAACCGCGTCATGTGGACGTGCTTGGGCGCCTCGCGCGTCGCCCCGTGGACGGCGGCGAGGCAGGAGGCAAGGCCGAAGCGGGCCAGCTGCCGCGCGGCCTCGTCGCCCGGCACGCCGGTCACCACGGCCACGAGCCGTCTTGCTGCCTGAGCGACGACAAAAGCGTGGACGCCGGGGAAGAGGCCGACGGTGTCGTTGATGGCGTCGATGCGTTCGAGAAAGGCGGCGACGATGCGTGCGCGCGTGGGCGCGTCGAGCGCCTTGCCCGTCAGGTCTCGGTAGATGCGGTCGAACTGCGCCTCGCGCCCGCTGCCGGCGTGGCGGTGGAAGCCCTCGGCGATGGCCGCGCGATCGTCGCTGTAGGGGGCGAAGGCGTCGGCGATGGCCTCGGCCTTGGGCCCCATGCTGTCGACGATCACCCCGTCGTAGTCGAGAAACAGCACCTTGACCGGCATCCGTCGCGCTCCGCCCTCGGCCGTTTGACCTGCGCGCCATAGTGCCGCAAAACCGTCCCTCTGCCGAATGGAGTGCACGATGACGGCGCCCCACGAGAGGCTGCGCGCCCGGCTCGGCGACCCGGCGCTCTATCTCGACGATCCCGCCGACACGGCCCGCTACGCGCGGGACTGGATCGGCAAGTACGTGGGCCACGCGCCGCTCGTGGTGCGCCCGCGCTCCACCGAGGAGGTGGCGGCGGTGCTCGCCGCCTGCAGCGAGCTCGACGTGCCCGTGGTGCCGCAGGCCGGCAACACCGGGATGGTGGGCGGCGGCGTGCCGCGGGCGGGCGAGGTGGTGCTCAGCGTCGAGCGGCTCAACGCGATCGAGGCCTTCGACGAGGCCTCGGCCACCGTGCGGGTGCAGGCCGGGGTCGTGCTGGAGACCCTGCAGAACTATCTCGCCGAGCGCGGCTACGACATGCCGGTGGACCTCGGCGGGCGGGGCTCGTGCCAGATCGGCGGCATGATCGCCACCAACGCCGGCGGGGTGAAGGTGCTGCGCTACGGCCACATGCGCGAGCAGGTGCGGGGGCTCGAGGTGGTGCTCGCCGACGGCACCGTGGTGAGCGGCCTCAACATCCTGAAGAAGAACAACACCGGCCTCGACCTGAAGCAGGTCTTCATCGGCTCGGAGGGCACTCTCGGCGTCATCACGCGCGCCGTGCTGCAGGTGCAGCCTGCGCCGGAGGCGTTTCAGACGGCGCTCGCGGGGCTGGAGCGCCGCGAGCTGCTGCCCGACCTGCTGCAGGCGGCGCGGGCGCGCTTCCCCCGCCTGTCGTCGCTGGAGTTCGTCGACGGGGCGACCGTGGCCTATGTGCGAGGGGCGGACCCCGACCTTCGCATCCCGCTCGCAGGCGAGCACGCGAGCCTCGTCGTGATCGAGGAGGAATCAGCCTCGGGCGAAGCCGCGGGCGAGGCCTTCGCCACCGGGCTGGAGAACCTGCTGGCGGATGGGTTGATCGCGGACGCCGTGGTCGCGGGCTCCGAGGCCCAGGCACGGGCCATCTGGCGCGTGCGCGAGGCGCCGACGGAAGCGGTGAGCCGCCACGGCCTCACCCACAAGTTCGACGTGACCGTGCCGCCCGGCGTGATCCCCGCCTTCCTCGGCGAGATGGAGGCGCTGGCCCAGGGGTTCGGCGGCGTCCGAGTGGTTCTCTTCGGCCATCTAGGCGATGGCAACGTCCACGTCAACATGGCGCAGGAGCCGGGGCTCGGGGACGACGACTTCCTCGCCATGGAGCCCGCGCTGGCGGACGCGATCTACGGTGCGGTGCACGGTCGCGCGGGCAGCATCAGCGCCGAGCACGGCATCGGCGTGATGAAGCGCGCCTACTTGCCCCTCGCGCGCACGCCCGAGGAGATCGCCCTCATGCGCCGGCTCAAGTCCACGCTCGACCCCCAGGGCATCCTCAATCCGGGCGTGATCCTGGACTGATCCCGGAGCCGCCGTCACCCGAGGTTGCGGTCCGCCATCACCTCGCGGATCGCCTGCTCCGCCACGTCTACGGTACGGTCCACCATCTCGCGGGTCGCGATGAAGGCGGGTCCGAACTCGATCGCCGTGCCCTCCTCGCCGCCGAGCACGCCGAGATCGGCCATGCGGCGCGTGATGGCCTTCACCGTGTCATCGGTAAACGGCGCCTTGGTCTTCTTGTCGGCCGCGAAGTCGATGCAGGTCCACATGCCGAGCCCGCGCACGTCGCCGACGATGGGGAGGTCGCGCAGCCGCTGCATCTGGTCGAGGAAGTAGGCGCCGGTCTCGCGCCCGTGCTCGATCAGGTTGTCGCTCTCCAGAATGTCGATGGTGGCCAGCGCCGCAGCGCAGGCGCCGGGGTGGCCGTTGTAGGTCTGCACGTGGTTGAACACCGGCAGCGCGTCGGCCACCCTGCGGCTCGCGGTCGACGCGCCGAGCGGGAAGTAGCCGGCGGTGATCGACTTCGCCGTGCTCATGATATCGGGCTCGACGCCCCAGTGCTCCAGCGCGAACCAGTACCCGCAGCGGCCGAAGCCGGTGATCACCTCGTCGCCGATAAACAGCACGTCGTACTTGTCACAGACCGCCTTCACCCGGGCGAAGTAGTCGTCGGGCGGCACCTGCACGCCGTCCCCCTGCATCACTGGCTCGGCGATGAAGGCGGCGACCGTCTCCGGCCCCTCATGGATGATGTGCTGCTCCAGGAAATCGACGCAGAAGTCGCAGACTTCGGACGGGTCCATGCCGAAGGGCGTGCGGTAGAGCGTCGGCGGCGGGATGCGGCTGTAGCCGGGGACGCCCGGCTCGGTGATGGTGCGGGTGCCGAGGTAGTCGGTGCAGCCGATCACGCCCATGGTGGCGCCGTGATAGGAGTCCCAGCGCGAGATGATCTTGTGCGCGCGCGGCTTGTCGCCCTTGGCCACGTGGTACTGCTTGGCGAGCTTGATCGACATCTCGTTGGCTTCCGACCCGCTGCCGCCGTAAAGCGTTGCCGTGAGCGAGCCGGGCGCGAGGTCGGCCATCTTGGCCGCGAGCCGGACCGTGACGTCGGCGACATTGGAGACCGTGCCGGCGTAGTGGAGTTGCATCAGCTGCTCGTAGATCGCCCGCGCGATACGCTCCTGCCCGTAGCCGAGCGAGCTTGCCCGCGTGTGGGAGCTCATCATGTCGAGGTAGGTCTTGCCGCCGGCGTCGGTGATCTCCATCCCGTCTGCGCTGGTGAAGATCATCGGGCCGTCCGACCTGACATCCTGCTGGCTCACAAGCGGGAACAGGTAGTGGTCGAGCGCGTCGCGGGTGAGCGCGTCGAGATTGGAAGCGTCCATTCGGTCTCTCCTCGGGCGGGGCGGTTGGCGTGCGGGCGATCTTGGGGTGCCGTGGTGTCTTGCGCAAGCGGAGCCGCCGAGTTCCTTTCGCGCCCGCGACCCATCGGGCGCGGGCGACCCCCCTCAGGCCGCGTCGTCGCTTTGGCGGAAGGGGCCGTGCCGCTCCAGCACGGCGATCTCCCGGTCTATCTCCCGCGTCTCGTGGTCGAGGTAGCGCCCGACCGCCTCCCGCAGGCTCTCGTTGGCGACCCAGTGCGCGGAATAGGTGGGCACGGGCAGGTAGCCGCGCGCGAGCTTGTGGGGGCCCTGGGCGCCGGCCTCGACCCGCTTCAGCCCATGGGCGATGGCGTAGTCGATGGCGCGGTAGTAGCAGGCCTCGAAGTGGAGGAAGCGGTGTTCCTCGATGCAGCCCCAGTTGCGGCCGTAGAGCGCATCCGAGCCTGCGAGGTTGAGCGCTCCCGCGATGGGCTGGCCTGCGCGTTCCACCATCACCAGCACCACCGCATCGGCCATGCGCTCGCCCAGCAGGCTGAAGAAGTCGCGGGTGAGGTAGGGTACCCCCCACTTGCGGTTGCCGGTCGTCTGATAGAAGGCGAAGAAGGCATCCCAGTGGCGCTCCTCGATCTCGTCGCCCGTCAGCGCCCCGATCGTGAGATCGGCGTCCGCCACGGCCTGCCGTTCCTTGCGGATCTGCTTGCGCTTGCGCGAGGCGAGGCTCGCGAGGAAGTCGTCGAAGGTCTCGTAGCCCTCGTTGAGCCAGTGGAACTGGATGCCCGTGCGTCGCAGGAGCCCGGCCTCGCCCATCAGGTCGAACTCGCCCTCGGTGGGGAAGGTGATGTGGAGCGAGGAGACGCCGCCCTGGTCGCAGAGCCCGACGCAGGTCGACAGCAGGGCCGTTCTCACCGCTTCCGCGCCCGGTCCCGGCGGGGCGAGCAGGCGGGGCCCGGTCACCGGCGTGAACGGGACCGAGACCTGAAGCTTGGGGTAGTAGCGACCGCCGGCACGCTCGAACGCGTCGGCCCAGCCGTGGTCGAAGACGTACTCGCCGTAGGAGTGGTTCTTGAGATACATCGGCACCGCGCCGAGGACGGCGCCTTGCGGGGTCTTAAGGACGATGTGGCGCGGATGCCAGCCGGTCTCCGTGGTGCTCGAGCCGCTCTCCTCCAGCACTGACAGGAAGGCGTGGCGGACGAATGGGTTGTCGGCGCCGGCGCAGCGGTCCCAGGCAGTCGCGTCCACCTGGGCGATCGAGCTCAGAATATGGGCTTCGACCGGCGCCTCTTCCGGCGCGGGGTCATCTTCGCCGGCCTCGGTCGCGTCGTCCGTTTCGCCGTCGGCGACCATGGTCACTGCATCTTGACGCCCGAGGCCGCGAGGTCGCGCATGTCGGTGATAAGGTGGATCAGCGTGGGGCCGTCGGCTGCCAGGGCGCCCTCCAGGGCCGGTGCGAATTCCTCCGTCGCCGCCACCGTCCAGGCATCCGCGCCCCAGGCGCGCGCCGCAGCGGCGAAGTCGGGACGGTCGAGCGCGATGCCGTAGGTGGCGCCCGCGCCGTAGCGGGTGTGCTGGTGCATGGCGATGGTGCCGTAACCGCCGTTGTCGCAGACCAGAACGACGATCGGCAGGCGGTTGCCGACGGCGGTGATCAGCTCCTGGCCCGTCATGCCGAAGCCGCCGTCGCCGGCGAGCGCCACCACCCGCTTGCCGGGCCTGGCGAGCTGCGCACCGATGGCGCCGGGCATGGCGTAGCCCATCGCGCCGACAGCCGGCGCGGCCTGGGAGAGCGGATGCTCGTAGGGGTAGTGGCGGAGCAGCCAGGTGGAGAAATTGCCGGCGTCGTTGACGATGGTCGCATCCGCCGGCACCTGCTCGGTGAGCGTCTGCACGACGGCGGCGAGGTCGACCGCGCCCAGCGCCGGCGCGGCTACCTTCTGGCGAAAGGCATCGAACGCCGCGCGCTGAGCCGCGCGCCAGGCGGAGCGTGGTGCGGGCGGTGCCTCCGGCGCAGCGGCGATCAGGCCCTCCAGCACCGGCATAACATCGGCGCAGACTTGCAGGTCGCCACCGGCGGCGGCCAGCGCATCGCCGTCTGGGTAGACGTGGATGACGAAGCGCGCCTCCTCCGTCACCCGATCGTCGACGGTGGTGGCGAGATCGAGCCGCGTCCCGAGCGCCAGCACAAGGTCCGCCTCGGCCAGCAGGGTCTCCTGATAGGGCGGGAGCGCCAGGCCCAGCGTTCCCAGATAGGCGGGGTGCGCGCACGGCACCACCCCCTGCTGGCGGAAGGAGCTGAGCACGCCCACGCCGTGAGCCTCGGCGAAGGCGGCAAGCGCCGCATTGGCGCCCTCGAAGCCCACCATTTCGCCCGCGAGCACGACGGGGCGCTCGGCCTGCGCGAGGCGCCGGGCGATGTCGTCCACCGCCTCCGGGGCGGGCCGCCGGGGGCTGCGCGTGCGAAGCTCCGGCGGCGGCGCGTTGCCGGCGGCGCCCTCGGTCACGTCCTCCGGCAGCGAGACGGCGACCGGGCCGGGCCTTCCGTCCATGGCGATGGCATGGGCTTCGGCGGCGGCGTCAGCGACCTCCTGCGGTGTCTGGGGCTCGAAGACCGCCTTGGTCAGCGGCCCCAGCATGCGGTGGTAGTCGATCTCCTGAAAGGCCTCGCGGCCGCGCTGCCCCGACGGCACCTGGCCGATGAAGAGCAGCAGCGGCACCGAATCCTGCCGCGCCGTGTGGATGCCGATCGCGCCGTTGGTCGCGCCCGGCCCGCGGGTCACGAAGGCGACGCCAGGCTTCTGCGCCAGCCGTCCGTAGGCGCACGCGGCGAAGGTGGCACCGGATTCGTGGCGCGTGACGACGAAGCGGAGACGATCCTGCGCTCCCCGCAGCGCTTCGAGGACGGCGAGGTAGCTCTCGCCCGGCACGCCGAACGCGGTATCAACGCCGTGGTCGAGAAGGGTCTTGACCAGCGCATCGCCGCCGGTAAAGGCGCGGCTCGCCGGGTCCTCTTCCCGCCTGAGCTGCGCGCCGGCACCCCGCCTGCGGCTGATGTCTCGCGCCTCGATCGAACTCGCCATCGCCCCCCTCCGCTGAAGCCGCGCGAGGATACAGGCAGGCGCCCGGCGGAGAAAGCAACCGGCGCTCGTTTGGTGGACGGGGGAGGGGGTTGAGACCGGCGACCTGGACCCCTGTTGTCCTGTCCGCAGCTTTGTCGGCCAATCGTGGCCGCTAATTCATTTTGTGGGCCACATTCGCAAGAAAGTGACCATCAAGCTCCCTTGTGTGCCATGAATGGCCATCAAGGCTCACCATCTTCCACGATCTCCCGCAGGTCGGGAAACGAAAGAATGGCGGTTCGGCGTCCCGCGCCCGGCACAACCACGCGCAACACGCCATTGTCGCACAGAACGTCCAGCATCCGTCTTGCCGTTCGCGTGCCACAAACCATCTCTGAAACGAAGTGGGCGCTGCCAAACAAGGGACGCTCAAATATCCAATCCAGGGCATGGATTGCGTACCGGGAGTGTGTGAGGTCTACCACACGTTGCTTCATGCGCTCGTAGAGATCGAGAATTTCCTGTGCCTTGGTGAGATTGTCCTCGGCCTGAGCCTGAACCGCTCGCAGGAAGAACCGACACCAACCGGACCAATCGTCATCGCGCGATACCGCGAGCAGGCCTTCGTAATACTCATCCCGATGAGCTTCAAGATAAGCACTAACGTAGAATGTCGGTTCTCTGATGTGGTCACGCTGCCACAAGAATAGGGGAACCAACAAACGGCCCAAACGGCCGTTGCCGTCCAGGAACGGATGCAAGGCCTCAAACTCGGCGTGCAGAATCGCGAGTTGCACAAGCTGGTCGGGAGCGTCAGCGTGAATGTAGCGCTCCCATGCGCTCATAGCGTCTGGAAGTCGTCCCGCGTCAATTGGAACGAACTTGGCTTCGTCGATGGCGCGGCCTGGCGGCCCAATCCAATTGGGCGTACGACGGTATTCACCGGGGGCCATTCCTTCGCCTCGGGCATGAGACAGCAAGACACGATGCGCTTCGCGGATGACCCTCTGGGACAAAGGCATTTCCCGCAGCATCGTCTCGGCTTGACGCATGGCAGCGCGGTAGTTGAGCACCTCGCGGAAGTCGTCGCGGCGCGCAGGCGAAGCTGGTTCTTGCCCAGCCTCGAACTCCAGAACCTCGCCCATCGTGGCCTGCGTGCCTTCGATGCGTGACGAAAGGACCGCTTCCCGCGTGGTCAAGGGAGCCAGCAGGATGCGCGGGTTGGGAATAGCGGCGAGCGTTCCGTCATAACGCGCCACAGCCGCCATGGTCGGGCCGATATAGGGGATCAGCTTCGGCCAGTCCAAGTTCTCAGGCGGAAACCTACCAATATGGTAATGAACAGGCGGCATTAGTTGATTCTGGGCCCCTCAGTTCTTGGCGGAGTTCAACCTCGATTACACCGGAAACGACCTTCCATCTTGTCGGCCAACAGTGGCCGACAAGATGTCTTGAGGGTCATATTATCAAGAAAATGACCCTCAAACTCATCTTCAACAGTTTGGGCTCTGATTTTGTGATCGGCGGCGGAAGAAACC
>JAPPHR010000108.1 GCA_028820995.1 Rhodospirillales bacterium | reverse complement strand
ACAAGTTCACGGTCCAGACCCGCACCATGCCGCTCGGCAACGAGACCGAGATGACGGACGAGGAGCGCGCCCAGCTCGGCGCCTGGATCGACGAGAATCAGGACTGAGGGCTACAGGGCCGCGGCATGATGTTTACCGTCGACGATCTCAACCGGATGGACGCGCCCGATTTCGCCGCCGCGTTTGGCGACGTGGCGGAGCATTCGCCCTGGGTCGCCGAGCGTGCCGCAGGCGGGCGCCCCTTCGCCGACCGGGACGCGGCGGCCGAAGCATTCGCCGCCGCCCTGCGCGGCGCGGCGCGGGACGAGCAATTGGCCGTGCTGAGCGCGCACCCCGATCTCGCCGGCCGTGCGGCGGTCGCCGGCGACTTGACCGAGGATTCCCACAGGGAACAGGCGGGGGCGGGCCTCGACCGGCTGACGCCTGCAGAATTCGAGCGCTTCACTGTGCTCAATGAAGCCTACAAGGAGCGCTTCGGCATTCCCTTCATCCTCGCGGTCAAGGGCGCGACCAAAGAGATGATCCTAGCCGCCTTCGAGGAGCGCATTGCCAACGGACCCGAGGCCGAGCACGCGAACGCGATCGACAACGTCTGCCGCATCATGCGCTTCCGCATCGAGGATCGGGTCGCGGGATGACGACGGGCGCCGATGCCGCGGCACGGGTTCTGCGCGGCCGCACGTTGAGTTTTGCGGACGATCCCCGCGTCGTCGGCGCCGACCAGGCGATGCAGAGCCACGAGGACGGCGCGGTGGCGGTGGGCCAGGAGGGTCGCATCCTCTGGCATGGCGCCTTCGGCGACCTGCCGCAGCAGCACGCCGGGGCGCCGTGCGAGCATCATCGCGACGCGATCATCCTGCCCGGATTGATCGACGCGCACGTTCACTTCCCGCAGCACCGCATGCTGGCGGCGCCCGCGCACGACCTGCTCGAATGGCTCGATCGCTTCGCCTTTCCCGAGGAGGCGCGGTACGCCTCGGAGGAGCATGCCGCGGCCGCCGCCGAAAGCTTCCTCGACAAGCTCGTGAGCCACGGCACCACCAGCGCCCTGGTCTTCTCCACGGTGCACGGGCAGGCGGCGGATTGTCTCTTTCGCGCGGCGCTACGGCGCGGCCTCTGTCTGACGACGGGGGCGACCATGATGGACCGCAACGCGCCCGGCGCCGTGACTCAGGGGGCGCACGCGAGCGCGCGGGAGAGCGCCGCGCTCATCGCCTCGTGGCACGGGGTCGAGCGCCTGCGCTACGCGCTGACGGTGCGTTTTGCCATCACGTCGAGCGACGCGCAGCTTCGGCTTGCCGGCGAGCTTCTGGCGGACCACCCCGGTTGCCTGCTCCACACCCATCTCTCGGAGAGCGCGGCGGAGATCGAAATGGTGGAGCGGTTGTTCCCCTGGTCGCAGGACTACACCGATGTCTATGCGCGCTTCGGCCTCGTGGGCGAGGGCTCCGTGTTCGCCCACGGCATCCACCTGTCGGAGCGCGAATGCCAGGCCTTGCACGACGCGGGCTCGATGGTGGTCCACTGCCCGACCTCGAACGCGTTTCTGGGATCGGGCCTGTTCGACATCGAGCATCTGTGCGCGGCGCGGCGCCCGGTGAGGGTGGGCATCGCCTCCGACATCGGCGGCGGCACCAGCTACTCCCTGCTCCAGACCCTCGCCGAAGCCTACAAGATCGCCCGGCTGAAGGGCTGCAGCTTCAGCGCCCTCGACGGCTTCTACCTCGCCACCCTCGGCAACGCGCGCGGCCTTCGCCTCGATGGCGAGATCGGGGCGCTCGACGCCGGGCGCTGGGCCGATGTCGTCGTGCTCGACCCGAAGGCGACGCCGGTGCTGGCTGCCCGCCACGAGCTCTCGGAGAGCCTGGAGGACACTCTGTTCGCGCTGATGATGCTGGGCGACGACCGCGCCGTGCGGGCGGTCTACGTCAGGGGCGAAAAGGTCTCCGGCCGGGAGCGAAGCGACGGCTGAGGCGCGCTCCACGGCGCGAGAGAAAACACCCCCACCTCACCCCGGCCCTCTCCGCCCCCAAGGGCGGAGAGGGAGAGCAAGCCCGTGTAGCCTGCGTTCCCCCTCTGCCCCTTTGGGGCGGAGGGGGACAGGTGGGGTTCGTTTGGGTTGCCGCAATCCGGTTTGGCCAGATCGTGCCTCAGTTCGCGGGCCGGGCCCAGATGGCGGTGTCGTGGAAGACCGCGCCGCCGTTGGGGTAGCCGGGGTCTGCCGAAGTCAGCGTGTTGATGCCGAGCCCCTCTTCGAAGGCGGTGTTGGGCCAGATGCTCTCGACGATGACCGTGCCGCGCTGCTGGCCGTTGCTGGTGCCGTTGGCCCTGCCGTTGCCGTTCGCGATGCGGGCGTGGAGCAGGACGGAGCCGCGGCGGTTGCCGAGGCGGACGCGGTCGCCGTCGGCAAAGCCGAGATCGCGGGCGTCGCCGGGGTGGAAGAGGGCCGACGGCCGCGCCTCCTTGGCGATGCTGGTCCGCGTCTCGGTGAAGCTGGAGTTGAGGTAGTTGTGCGCGGGCGCGGTGACGAGCCGGAAGGGGTGCTCGGCATCAGGCGCGTCGATCGCCGCCATGTGATCGGGGAAGGCCGGCATCTCGGCCCCGCGCGGCCCCATCCGCGCCCAGTCCGGCTTGAAACGGAAGCGCCCGTCCGGCCAGCCGAAGCCGTTCAGGTGATGCGCGGTCTCGAAGTCCGGCATGCAGTCCTTCCAGCGCTGGGCCTTCAGCGTCTCGGCGTCCGGATGACCTGAACGCTTGAGTGTCGCATCGATCAGCTCCCACGAGGTCATGTCGAAGCCCGGATGATCGGCGCCCAGCCGCTTGGCCAGCGCACGGATGACGTCGTGGTTGCAGCGCGACTCGGCATAAGGCTCGATCGCCCGCGCGCCCATCAGCAGGTAGCTGTGGCCGCCGCCCACGTAGATGTCGTCATGCTCCAGGAAGGTCGTCGCCGGCAGCACGATGTCGGCGTAGCGCGCGGTGTCTGTCATGAATTGCTCGTGCACGGCGAGGAACAGATCCTCGCGCACGAGGCCTTCGCGCACCTTGGCCGATTCCGGTGCCACCGCCGCCGGGTTGACGTTCTGCATGATGACGGCGTTGACGGGCGGGCCGTCCCCAATGTCGCCCGGATCGCCAGTCAGCACCCGGCCGATGCGCGACATGTCGAGCTTCCGCACCGAACGGTCCATCGCGTCCAGCCCCTCGATCAGGGTGGCGTCGACTCCGTAGACGCTCTTGTTGGTGTGCATCGCGCCGCCGCCCTCGTACTGCCAGGCGCCGGTGACCGCGGCGATGCAGCTGGCGGCGTGCATGTTGGCGGCACCGTTGCGCGAGCGCGTGAAGCCGTAGCCGAGGCGGATGTAGGTGCGCTTGATGCGGCCGATCATGCGGGCGAGCGCGACGATCTCGGCGGCGGGGATTCCGGTGATGGCGGCGGCCCAGTCGGGGCCGCGGCTCGCGAGATGGGCCTCGAACTCCTCCGGGTGATCCGTGTAGCGGGCGAGGTAGTCGCGGTCCGCGAAATCCTCGGCGAAGAGCACGTGCATGATGCCGCAGGCGAGCGCGCCGTCGGTGCCCGGCCGCAGCGCCACGTGATGGTCGGCGACCTTGGCGGTGCGCGTCTCGTAGGGGTCCACGACCACGAGCGCCGCGTCCCGCGTCTTCCGCGCCTTCGCTATGTGGGTCATCACGTTGACCTGAGTGGATGCGGGATTGCAACCCCAGACGACGATCAGGTCCGCCTTAGCCATCTCGCGCGGGTCGGCGCCCACGTAGGTGCCGACGCCGGACCACCAACCGTCGCTGGAGAGTCGCGAGCAGATGGTCTCGTCCTGCCGCGAATAGCGCATGACGTGGCGCAGGCGGTTGATGCCGTCCCGCTGCACCAGGCCCATGGTGCCGGCGTAGTAGTAGGGCCAGACCGCCTCGGCCCCGTACGTCTCCGTCGCCCGGACGAAGGCGTCGGCGATCAGGTCGAGCGCGTCGTCCCAGCCGATGGGGCGGAATTCGCCGGCACCCTTCTCGCCGATCCGTTGCAGGGGGTGCGCGAGGCGGCCGGGGTGGTGCACGCGCTCGGCATAGCGCGCGACCTTGGCGCAGATGACGCCCGCCGTGTAGTCGTTCTCCCGCGCGCCCCTGACGGCGCCGATCCGATCCGGCGCGAGCCGCTCGACCTCGAGCGCGCAGGTCGACGGGCAGTCGTGGGGGCAGGCGGTGGCAACGAATTCACTCGACACGGCACGTTCTCCTTGGGGCCGGTGCCGCCAATGGTAGCCCATCGCGCGCGGGCCGGCACTCACGACATCATGCGCGCTCACGAATCCGCGACCGGCGGCGCACCGGGCGGGAATTTGTGCTATGACACGCGTATCGGAGACGCGGTCCCAAGATGACGACATCGCCTGACAGCGACGCGACAGGGCGCCTGCGCGAAGCCGGGTTGCGGCCAACGCGCCAGCGCATCGTCCTTGCACGCCGGCTCTTCGGCGGGCCGCACCGCCACGTCACGGCTGCGGAGCTTCACGCGGAGGTGCTGCGGGAGGAGGCGGGAGTCTCCCTCGCCACGGTCTACAACACGCTGCACCAGTTCACGAAGGCCGGATTGCTGCGCGAGCTGGTGGTGGACTCAGGCCCCTCCTTCTTCGACACCAACACCGCCCATCACCAGCACTTCTTCCTGGAGGAGACGGGGCGCCTGGTCGACGTGCCGGGCGATCGCGTCTCGGTGAGCGTAGAGCCGCCGGCGCCGCCGGGGACCACGGTCTCGCGCATCGACGTCATCATCCGCGTGACCGGCACGGGGGCGGACGAGGGCGCGGCCCTGCCAGGGGACCCGCACACCCTGGAATGATTCCAATCCGTTGACGAAGGCGCGGCGCTGCGTCATATAGAGCGGTGAACGCACCGGCCGCGCCCGCAACCGGGGGTGCGGCAGCCACACCTCTCCAACCGCAGAATCAGGGGGATCAAGACCATGCCTGCACTGGGTGGCAGCAAGACCGAGCAGAACCTCAAGGACGCCTTCGCCGGCGAGTCACAGGCCAACCGCCGCTATCTCTACTTCGCCCGCAAGGCCGACGTGGAGGGCTACAACGACGTCTCCGCGCTCTTCCGCTCGACCGCCGAGGGCGAGACCGGCCACGCCCACGGCCATCTCGACTACCTGGCCGAGACCGGCGACCCCGCCACAGGCCAGCCGATCGGCCAGACCGGCGACAACCTGGCGGCGGCGGTGGCCGGCGAGACCCACGAATACACCGACATGTATCCCGGCATGGCGCGCACCGCGCGCGACGAGGGCTTCGACGAGATCGCCGACTGGTTCGAGACCCTGGCGAAGGCCGAGAAGTCCCACGCCGGACGCTTCCAGAAGGCGCTCGACTCGCTCGACTAAAGCCCTTCTATCTGACCCGAACCGGCGCTCCCCGGGCGTGTACGCGCTCGGGCGGGCGCCGGTTCTGATTCAGGCGCAGATCACGCGCCGGCCAGGCGGAAGATCTCGGCGTAGGCCGCGTGGATTCCCGCTGCGCCGAAGGCCTCCAGGTCGCTCGAGCACGAGTTCTGGCAGAGCACGGCGGTGATCCTGCTCGCCTCGTGGTGGCCGGCCATGGTGACGTGCCCGCGAAGCTGGCCGAGGTGACCCACGACGGTGAGGTCGTCGAAGCGGGAGACCAGGACGCCGTGGCCGCAGTGGGTGACGTTCGTGCCGGGGAAGCCTGCGGAAAGGAGCGGGCCGGTCAGGTCGGCGAGGGCGGCAGGCTCCAGCACCTGCCCGGTGAAGAGCGCGTGGAAGCCCCGCGCGAGGTCGCGCGGCGTCGTGACCAGGTCGCCCGCGGCCCCGATGCCCGACAGCGGGAACCAGTCCGACGAATCTTCCGGCGGGGCGTCGGTGCGCGCGGAATCGAAGACGTACTGGCGGGCCAGCCGCTCGCGCGGAAAGGCCTCGTCCCCGCCGCTCCAGGTGTCCGCCATGCCGTTCGGCTCGAAGACCACGCGCCTGAGCCAGCGGGAGAGGGGCTCGCCCCGCTCGGCGGCGACGATCTCGCCCGCCAGCACGTAGCCGGGGTTCGAGTAGACGAAGGCTTCGCCGGGCGCGATCTGCGCGCCGTTGGCGAGCGCGAACTCGACGATCCGCTCAGGCGTCCAGTCGTCCGCCGCGCCCCTGGGCATGAAGGACTCGTACTCCGGCAGGCCGCTCCGGTGGCTGAGCAGGTGGCGGACGCGAATCTCGCTCGCGCCTGGCAGGCGCGGGAACCATCCCTCGATGGTCTGGTCTAGGCTTATGCGCCCTTCGCTCACCAGTGCGAGCACCGCGACTGCGGTCCAGGTCTTCTTGGTGCTGGCGGTCTTGAACAGGTGGTCCGGGGTGAGCGGCGCCCCCGTCGCGCGATCGGCGCAGCCGGCGGCAAGGGTCAGAACCTCCCCGCCCGGCCGGACGAGGGCGAGCGAGGCGCCGACGATGCCCTTCGCCACGTGCGTGCTCAGCACGCCGTCGAGCTGCGATGCAAGAGCATCGGTCTCCGGGTTCAGCATCCTCGGTCTCCCCCTTCCGCTGCGCCGTTGGCACCATAGCACGGCGCCCGGCGGCGAGGGTGGACGCTTGGGCGCCCGCTCTCTAGCCTGCCGAGATCGATCGGTTTCGACCGCAGCATTGGGGGGAGCCAGCATGGCGCATGTCGGTGCAGCATACGCACGCCTGGAGGACGATCGCTTCCTGACCGGTCGGGGCCGGTTCGTGGACGACATCCGCCTGGCCGGAGAGGCGCACGCCGCCTTCGTCCGCAGCCCTCACGCCCATGCCCGCATCGTATCGATCTCCACCGAGACGGCGCGCGCCATGCCGGGCGTGCTGGCGGTGCTCACCGGAGAGGACTGGCGCCGGGACGGTGGCGGCGATACCGACGTGCTGTGGGACATCGCCTCCCACGACGGCACCCCGATGGCGCTTGCCCGCAGGCCGGTCTTCGCCACCGGCGAGGCGCGCCACGTGGGCGATACGGTGGCGCTCGTCGTCGCCGAGAACCCGCACGCAGCCGCTGACGCTGCCGCGGCGGTCGATATCGCGTGGGAGCCGCTTGCCTCGGTGACCGACCTCGCCGCCGCAGTCGAGGCTGGCGCGCCATTGGTGCACGGGGAGTTCGGGAGCAACGTCTCCTACGACTGGCGGTTGGGAGACGCCGAGGCAGTGAAGGCCGCCTTCGCGGCCGCCGCGCACGTGACGTCGCTCAGGCTCGTCAACAACCGTCTTGCGCCGAGCGCCATCGAGCCCCGCGCGGCGATCGGCGCGTACGATCGCGGCAGCGAGCGCTACACGCTCTGGTGTGCCAATCAGAACCCGCATCTCGTGCGCCAATGGCTCTCGCGCGACACGCTGCGCGCGCCCGAGCAGTCGATCAGGGTGGTGGCGCCCGACGTGGGCGGCGGCTTCGGCCAGAAGACCTATCACTATCCCGAGGACGCGAGCCTGCCGTGGGCCGCGCGGCTGGTAGGCCGCCCGGTGCGCTGGACCGCGAGCCGTGCCGAGACGCTGACGGTGGACATCCACGCCCGCGACCACGTCACCGAGGCACGCATGGCCTTCGACGAGGACGGGCGGATCGTCGCCGTCGAGGTGGACTCCATCGCGAATCTCGGCGCGTACCAGAGCCAGTTCGGCGCCTGCATCCCCACGCTCTTCTGCGCCACGATGCTGTCTGGCCAGTATGCGATCCCCGCGCTGCACTACCGGGTGCTCGGCGTCTACACCAACACGACTCCGGTCGATGCCTACCGCGGCGCCGGCAATCCCGAGATCACGTACATTCTGGAGCGGCTGCTGGAGAACGGCACCCGCGAGATGGCGGCCGATTCCGCGGATGCGCGCGCCCGCAACCTCGTGCCTGCTGATCGCATGCCTTACACCAGCGCGACCGGCATCACCTACGATGTCGGCGACTTCCCCGCGGTTCTCCACAAGGCCCGGGCGCTCGCCGATCTCGAAGCACTACGGGCGGATCAGGCACGGCTCAGGGAGGACGGCGTGCTGATGGGGGTCGGCATGGCGGCCTTCGTGCGCTCCGGCGGCGCCGGGCCGAGCCGCCTCGCGGCAGCGCTCGGCAGCCGGATGGGGCTCTGGGACGTCGCCACCGTGCGCGTACATCCCAGCGGCAAGATCACCGTGCTCTGCGGCAGCCACAGCCACGGCCAGTCCCATGCCACGACCTATGCGCAGATCGTCGCCGACCGCTTCGGTTGCGCGCTCGCCGACATCGACGTAGTGGAGGGCGATACGGACCGCATTCCCCACGGCCTCGGCACCTGGGCCTCGCGCTCGATCACCGTCGTGGGCTCCGCGCTTGCCATGGCCTCGGACCGCATCGTCGACAAGGGCCGGCGGCTTGCCGCCCACCTCATGGAATGCGCCGTCGACGATATCGACTTCGGCGCCAGCGCCTATGCCGTGCGCGGCACCGACCGGCGGATGACCTTCGTCGAGATCGCGGACATGGCCTACCGCGGCGCCGACTACCCGGAAGGCTTCGAGCTGGGGTTGGAAGAGGCCGCGTTCTTCGACCCGGACGACTTCAACTATCCCTACGGCACCCACGTCGCGACCGTCACCGTCGACCGCGAGACCGGCGCCGTGCGGCTCACCGGCTACTACTCGGTGGAAGACGCGGGCCTGGTGGTCAACCCGCTCGTGGTCGACGGCCAGCGCCACGGGGCCGCCGCCCAGGGCATCGGCCAGGCGCTGCTGGAGGGCGTGCATTACGACCCGCAGTCGGGCCAGCTGCTCACCGGCTCCTTCATGGACTACGCGCTGCCGCGCGCCGACGATCTGCCGGCCTTCGCGCTCGACAGCCACGTGACGCTGACCGGGACCAACCCGCTCGGCGTCAAGGGCGTCGGCGAGCTTGGCACCTCCGGCCCGCCGGCCGCCATCGGCAACGCCGTTCTCGATGCGCTCTGGCACCTGGGCGTCCGCCACGTGGAGATGCCGTTCACGGCCGAGCGCGTGTGGCGCGCGATCCAGGCCGCCGCCGATTGATGAGGACTGTCGAGCGTCCTGGCTCTACGCGCGGAGCTTGTCGTTGGAGGGGTCGAGCGGCGAGTTGGGGACGATCCGCGCGGGCTTGCGCTCCCCCAGGATCTCGACGGCGAGCCGGCGGCCGCGCACCGCGTGATTGCGGAGGACATAGCCAAGCGCGAGACTCCGCCCCACCGTGTGGCCGAAGGCGCCGGAGGTGGCGCGGCCCACCATGGCCTCGCCGTCGTAGATCGGCTCGTTGCCCCAGGGGTCGGCGTCGTCCGCTTCGACCTCAAGGGTCACGAAGTCCTGCGGCACACCGGCCTCGCGTTGAGCCTTGAGCGCGTCGCGCCCGACGAAATCGCCCTTGTCGAGCGCGATGAAGCGGTCCAGCCCGGCTTCGAAGGCCGAGTACTCGATGGTGAGGTCCTGCCCCCACATGCGGTAGGACTTCTCGATCCTGAGCGAATCCATCGCCCGCATCCCGCACATGGCGAGCCCGTGCGCGTCGCCGGCCGCGACCAGCGCGTCGAAGATGCGGTTCTGATACTCGATGGGGTGATGCAGCTCCCAGCCCAGCTCGCCCACGAAGTTGACCCGCATGGCAGTGGCCGGCGCCAGGCCAATTGAGATCGGCTGCGCCGTGAGCCAAGGGAAGGCCTTGTTGGAGAGATCGGCGTCGGTCACGGCCGCCAGGATGTCGCGGGCGCGCGGCCCCGCCAGCACGAGGACCCCGTGGGCGGTGGTGATGTTCTCGATCCTCACGCCGTCGCCCGTCACATGGCGTAGCAGGAAATCGTGGTCGTAGCGCTCGGCGGCGCCGGAGCTCACGAGATAGAACTGCTCGGGCCCCTCGCGCAGCACCGTGAACTCCGAGCGCACGCCGCCGGTGACGGTGAGCGCGTGGGCGAGCTTGATGCGGCCCTTGCCCTTGGGCAGCCGGTTGGCGAGCACGCGGTCGAGCGCGGCCTCCGCCCCCGGCCCGGAGACCCGGAATTTGGAGAAGCTGGTGATGTCGATGAGCCCGGCGCGCTCGCGCACGGCCCGGCACTCGGCGGCCACCGGCGCGAAATAGTTGGTGCGGCGGAAGCTCCAGTCGTCGCGCCCCTCCACGCCGTCGGGCGCGAACCAGTTGGGGCGCTCCCAGCCATAGCGCTGACCCCAGACCGCGCCGCGGGCCGCCAGCCGCTCGTGACAGGGGCTGGTCTTGGCGGGCCGCGCGGCAGGGCGCTCCTCGTCCGGGAAGTGGATGACGTAGAAGTGGCTGTAGACCTCCTCGCTTTTGACCGTGGTGTAGTTCTTGTTGGCGTAGGCGCCGAAGCGTCTGGGGTCCACCCCCAGCATGTCGATGGAAGGCTCGCCGTCGGCGATCCAGCCCGCGAGCTGCCAGCCGGCCCCGCCGGCAGTCGTGATGCCGAAGGCGAAGCCCTCCGCTAGCCAGAAGTTCGGCAGCCCATAGGCCGGGCCGATGAGGGGGTTGCCGTCCGGCGTGTGGGGGATCGGGCCGTTGACGCAGTCCTTGATCCCGGCGCGGCCGAACGCGGGCACCCGCTCGATCGCGGCCTCGATGTGGGGCTCCAGACGTTCGAGGTCTGGCGGCAGCAGTTCTCGCCCAAAACCTTCGGGCACGCCGTCCACCGCCCAGGCCGGCGCACCGGCCTCGTAGGGGCCGAGGATGAGCCCCTGGCGTTCTTCCCGCATGTAGTAGGAGGCGTCGGTCTCCCTGAGCACCGGCATCTCGGGCAGGCCCTGCGCCTTGCGCTCCTCCAGCTCGGGGATGGTGTCGGTCACGATGTACTGGTGCTCCACCGGGATGGTCGGCAAGTCGAGGCCCACCATGGCGCCCACCTGCCGCGCCCAGGAGCCCGTTGCCGTCACCACCGTCTCGCAAGTGATGTCGCCCCGCGTGGTCTTCACCAGCCATTCGCCGGCGCGGGTGCGCTCGATGCCGGTCACCTCGGTGTTGCGGTAGATCTCCGCGCCACGGTCGCGCGCCCCCTTGGCCAATGCTTGCGTCACGTCCACCGGCGCCACGTGGCCGTCGTGCGGGTGGAAGAGGGCGCCCACCAAGCCATCCAGGTTGCAGAGGGGCCAGAGCGCGCCGATCTCGTTGGGGCCGATCAGCTCGAAGGGGACGCCGATGGTGTTCGCGGTGCCGCAGTAGTTGCGGTACTCGTCCATCCGCTCCTGGTTGGTGGCGAGGCGCAGGTTGCCGGTGCGGTGGAAGCTCACCGCCTGCCCGGTTTCTTTCTCGAGCTGTTGATAGAGGTCAATCGAGTACTTGTGCAGCTGGCCGACGCTGTAGCTCATGTTGAAGAGCGGCAGGAGGCCGGCGGCGTGCCAGGTGGAGCCTGCGGTCAGCTCGGTCTTCTCGACCAGCACCACGTCGGACCAGCCGAGCTTCGCCAGATGGTAGAGCACGCTGCAGCCGACGATGCCGCCGCCGATCACCACCACCCGCGCCCGATCCTTCATGTTCCGGCCTTCCCCTGCTGCACGCCTGCCATTCTGAACGTAAGATACTTGCTTCAAAGTCGGAACCTGCTCCAAGTTCCGCCCGCGACACGATACCCAGAGATTCGAGGAGCGACACCGGCTATGAGCCAGCCTGCCAAGGTCTTCGAGCGCGATCCGGTCTCGATCGTCGAGGCGCTGATCCGCCGCGGGCACGCGGCCATGGACGCCTTCGCCGCTGCCGATCAGGCGCGGGTGGACGAGGCGGTAACGGCGCTCGCGTGGTCGCTCTACAAGCCGGAGAATGCCGAGGCGCTCGCCAGGATGGCGGTGGACGACACCGGCCTCGGCAACGCGGCGGACAAGGTGGTCAAGAACCAGCGCAAGACCTTCGGCACGCTGCGCGACCTCATGCGGGTGAAGAGCGTCGGCATTATCGAGGAGCAGCCGGAACGCGGGCTGGTGAAGTACGCGAAGCCGGTCGGCGTGGTGGGCGCGGTGACGCCGTCCACCAACCCCGCGGCAACGCCAGTGAACAAGGCGATGATGGCCATCAAGGGCCGCAATGCGATCGTCATCGCACCGTCGCCGGCGGGTCTCGCGACGACCACGCGGACGGTCGAACTCATGCGGGCCGAGCTGGAGAGAATCGGGGCGCCGGCGGACCTGGTGCAGGTGCTCCCCGCCCCGGTGGACAAGGAGAGCACGCACGCGCTGATGGCGGCCTGCGACCTCGTGGTCGTCACCGGCTCGCAGAGCAACGTCCGCGCCGCCTACCGCAGCGGCACACCCGCCATCGGGGTGGGCGCGGGCAACGTCCCGGTCATCGTCGATTCCAGCGCGCACCTTGACGAGGCGGCTGCGAAGATCGCCGCGTCGAAGTGCTTCGACAATGCGACGTCATGCTCGTCGGAGAACGCGGTGATCATCCGGGACGACGTGTACGACGACGCGGTGGCCGCGCTGCAGGCTGCCGGGGGCTACCTGGCGAGCGCGGCGGAGAAGGAGGCGATCCAGAGCACTCTCTGGGTGGACGGGACGCTCAATCGCAAGGTCATCGCCACGGATTTCGGAGTCTTCGCGGCCGCGTGCGGTCTCGGCGACAGGGCGCACGGCGCGCGGTTCTTCATGGTCGAGGAGACGGGTATCGGCCCGGCGCATCCGTTCTCCGACGAGAAGCTCGCCCTGGTGCTCACCGTCTACCGAGCGACGACCTTCGACGACGCCGTGGACAAGGTCCGCGCGATCATGGCGGTCAAGGGCTTGGGCCACTCCGTCGGCATTCATACGCAGGAGATGGCGCATGCCCGCCGGCTCGCCGAGGAGCTCGACACCGCGCGCGTGCTGGTGAACATGGCGCACACCTTCGGCAACGGCGGCGGCTTCGACAGCGGGCTCAACTTCACCCTCTCCATGGGGTGCGGAACGTGGCAGGGCAACAGCATCAGCGAGAACCTGAACTACCGGCACTTCCTCAACATCACCCATCTTGCGGTGCCGATCCCCGAGGACAGGCCCAGCGAGGAGGCGCTGTTCGGCGCCTACTGGGCCAAGCACGGCAAGTAGGCGAAGCCGGCCGCGCCACACGGAACCGACAATCGTGAACTTCGAGGAGCATGCGGCGAAGCCGCTGCTGCAGGCGGCGGGGATCGCGATCCCGCGCGGGCGCGTGGCCCGGAGCGCCGACGAGGCCGAGGCCGCCGCGGCACAGTTCGCAGTGCCGGTGGTGGTCAAGGCCCAGGTGCCGGCGGGCAAGCGCGGCAAGGCCGGCGGCATCCGTACGGCGGACGATCCCCAGGCCGCACGTGAAACGGCGCGTGCGATCCTCGGCATGGAGATCGCAGGGCATCGAGTTGCGGCGTTGCTCGTGGAGGAGCGGGCAGCGATCGCGGCGGAGTACTACGCGGCGGTGCTGAACGATCCGGCGTCGAAGGGGCCGCTGGTGATGGTCTCGCCGGATGGCGGCATGAATGTCGAAGAAATCGCAGCGTCGATGCCCGAGCGGCTGCGGCAGACGCGGGTCGATATCCTGGAAGGCTTCGGCCTCGATGCCGCGCGCGCGATGCTTGGGGGTCTCGGCCTCGGTAGCGACGAGGAACCGCTCGCCGAGACCCTCGTCGCGCTCTATCGCGCGTATCGCGAGAACGATGCCGAGCTGCTCGAGGTCAACCCCCTCGCCAGGTTGGCAGACGGGCGGCTGGTTGCGCTCGACTGCAAGTTCGTTCTCGACGATTCCGGCATCCAGCGGCAGGAAGCACTGGCGCAAGCCGGGAGCCCGGAGCCGCTCACGGCGCTCGAGGCCCGCGGCCAGGCCCTCGGCCTCAAGTACATCGAGCTCGACGGCGACATCGGCGTGCTCGGCAACGGCGCCGGGCTCACCATGACCACCATGGATGTGATCGCGCACCACGGCGGGCGGCCGGCGAATTTCCTGGAGATCGGCGGGGCGGCGTACACCAAGGCCACGCCGGCCTTGGAGCTCGTGCTCGACAATCCCAAGGTTACGTGTCTCGCGGTGAACTTCTGCGGCGCCTTCGCGCGCACCGACGTGATGATCGCAGGCGTGATCGACGCCTGGGAGGCGCTCAAACCGACCGTCCCGGTCTTCTTCAGCGTGCACGGCACGGGCTCGGCCGAGGCGCGGGCGATCCTCCGCGAGCGCCTCGGCGTGAGGCCGCACGAGACCATGGACGAGGCCATCGTCGCCTCCATTGCCGCGGCGCGAGACGCAGGCGGCTCGCCATGATCGTTCGGGGCGCAGACCGCGTGCTCGTTCAGGGGATCACCGGCAGGCAGGGCACCTACTGGGCCGAGCGCATGCAGGCCTACGGCACCCGCATCGTGGCGGGCGTGAACCCGAAGAAGGCCGGCACCCGGCATTGCGGCGTGCCGGTCTACGCCAGCGCCGGCGAGGCGATGCGCGAGGCGGGCTTTGATGTGTCGGTGCTGTTCATTCCGCCGTTAGGCGTGAAGGCGGCGGCGCAGGACGCGATCGAAGCCGGATGCAGGCGCCTCGTCATCCTGACCGAGCACGTGCCGGTGCAGGACGTGATGGGGCTGCTGGCGATCGCCCGGGCGAACGGCGCCGCCGTCGTCGGCCCGAATACGGCGGGCCTGGTCACCCCAGGCGCCTGCTTCGTCGGCTTCATGCCGGCGTTCGAGGCGGCCATCTTCCGCCCTGGCCGTGTCGGGGTGATCTCCCGCAGCGGAAGCCTGGGCACGCTCATCTGCCTCAACCTCGTGCAGGCGGGGTTCGGCCAATCCGCCTTCATCGGCATCGGCGGCGACCCAATCGTCGGCACGACCACCCGCGATGCGTTGGGTATGCTCGATGCCGACGAGCGCACCGACGCTGTCGTGGTGGTCGGCGAGATCGGCGGGACGATGGAGGAAGACGCGGCGGACTACGCGCGGGCCATGCAAAAGCCGGTCGTCGCCTTCATCGCCGGCGCCGCGTCGCCGGCGGGGAAGAAGATGGGGCACGCCGGCGCCATCGTGATGGGCGACAAGGGCACTTACGCGTCGAAACGCAGGGCGCTCGAAGCGGCGGGCGTCGAGGTGCTCGACACCCCGTCCGGGGTCGGGCGGGCGCTTCACGCGGCGCTCGGCTGAGCGCACGATTACGGGGCCGCATCAATCGAATTGCCGATCGGCGAAGGGGGAGAGGACCATGACGGATTCCAACCAGCCCGAGGTCCATCGCGGCCTGAAGGATCTCTGCTTCGACCGCTCGCCGACCACGCTCATAGACGGCCGCGCTGGCGAGCTCCGTTATCGCGGCTACTCCATCCACGATCTCGCGCAGCATTCGTCGTTCGAGGAGACCGCCTACCTGCTGCTGCACGGTGAGCTTCCCACGCGCTCCGAGCTTGAGACGTTCGACGATGCGTTGAAGGAAGCGCGCACTCTGCCCGGCGCCATCCACGACATCATCCGCGCGGTGAAGGACTCGCACCCCATGGATGTGCTGCGGACCGCGGTTTCCGCGCTCGCCGCCTACGATCCCGAGACGGGCGACAACTCGGTGGAGGCGACGCGGCGCAAGGGCATCCGGCTCACCTCGCAGGTGCCGATGATCGTGACCGCGCACCACCACATCCGCCAGGGCCGGGAGCCGGTGCCGGCGCGCGCGGACCTCGGCCATGCCGCCAACTTCCTCTACATGCTGAAGGGTGAGGCGCCGAGCGAGGACGCCTGCGCGCTGATGGACACCGACATGGTGCTGCACGCCGAGCACGGCTCCAACGCGTCCTCGTTCACCGCGCGGGTCGTCGTCAGCACCGATGCGAACCTGCATGCCGGCATCACCGCGGCGGTGGCCGCGCTCTCGGGCCCCGCGCACGGCGGCGCGGCGGAGAACGTGATGCGCATGGCCAAGGAGATCGGCGATCCGACCAAGGCGGCGGACTACGTCAAGGCGAAGCGGAAGGCGCGCGAGCCGATCATGGGCTTCGGCCACCGGGTCTACCGGGCCGAGGACCCCAGAGCCCGGCACATGCGCGAAGGCGTCAGGCGGCTCTCGGAAGAGATGGGCGAGCCGCACTGGCACGCGATCCTGGAGGCGCTGGTGGAGGCGATGCGGCCCTACGCCCGGCACGGCGTCAACGTGAACGTCGATTTCTACGCGGGCGTCGTCTACTACCTGCACGGGATCCCGGAGGACCTGTTCGTGCCAATCTTCGCCATCGGCCGCATACCCGGCTGGACCGTGCAGGCGATGGAGCAGCTGGAGAACAACATCCTGATCCGCCCGCGCCTGCTCTACACCGGGCCCGAGGCGCGCGACTACGTGCCCATCGACGAGCGCGGATAAGCGTTCACGCCATCGCCGCGGTGATGGCCGCGGCGGCCACGATGTCGTCCACGGTGGCGCCGCGCGAGAGATCGCAGAGCGGCCGCGCGAAACCCTGCAAGAAGGGGCCGATCGCCCGCATGCCGCCTGCGTGCTCGCAGAGCTTGTAGCCGATGTTGCCGGCGTCGAGATCCGGAAACACGAGGACGTTGGCCCGGCCCGCTACGTCACTCACGTCCTTGGCTTTAAGCGCGGCAACGCGGGGGACGAGCGCGGCGTCGGCCTGAAGCTCGCCGTCGATGGCGATCTCCGGTGCCCGCGCGCGCACGGTTTCCACGGTGCGGCGAACCTTGTCCACGCGCTCGTGCTTCGCGCTGCCATGGGTGGAGAACGAGAGCATCGCCACCCGCGCCGTGACCCCCAGCAGTCGCTCGGCGCTCTTGGCCGACGCGATGGCGATGTCTGCGAGCGCGTCTGCATCCGGCTCTACATTGACGGCGCAATCGGCGAAGACGAGCGGCGCGCCCTCACTGGGCACCATGACGAAGAAGCTTGACGGCGTCGCGATGCCTGCCGCGAGGCCGACCGACATCAACCCCGCCTCGATGACCCGTGCCGTCGGCTGGCTGGCGCCGGCCACCAGGGCGTCGGCGTCGCCAGCCTTTACCGCCATCGCCGCGTAGAACAGCGGCTTCGCAAGCAGGCGCTTTGCCACGCGCTCGTTCGCCTTCGGCCGGCCTTCGACATAGAGCGCGGCGTAGGCATCGAGCGCGCCGCTTTCCGCCGGCGCCACGCTTTCGATCCCGCCGAGCGACACGCCGGCCGACGCCGCGGCGTCTTCCAGCGCCGCGCGCGCGCCGATCAGGACGGGCCGCGCGATGCCCTCGTCGTGCAGCCGCTGCGCCGCCCGGAGGATTCGCGGGTCGTCGCCCTCGGGCAGGACGACCGTGTGCCGACTCTGTTTCGCTTGCGCGATCAGGCGATCGACGATGCCCACTACTGGGGGTGCATGTCGGCGCCGTCGATGCCGGCCACGATGTTGGGCGCCTTCATCGCGTCGCGGCGGAAGGGCTCGCCCAGCTCCTGGTTGAGGATGACCTCGATGAAGGTGGTGACGCCATCCGCTTGCGCCGCGCACGACTCGCGCAGCGCCGTGGTCAACTCCTCCATGGTGGACACCGCGACGCCCTTCAGCCCGCAGGCGTCTGCGACCCTGGCGTAGCTCAGGTCGGGGTTAAGCTCGGTGCCGACGAAGTTGTTGTCGTACCAGAGGATCGAGTTGCGCTTCTCCGCGCCCCACTGGTAGTTGCGGAAGATGACCATGGTGATCGCCGGCCACCCCTCGCGCCCCATGGAGGTCATCTCGTTCATGGAGATGCCGAAGGCACCGTCGCCGGCGAAGCCCACAACCGGCACGTCCGGGCGGCCGATCTTGGCGCCGAGGATGGCCGGGAAGCCGTAGCCGCAGGGGCCGAAGAGGCCGGGCGCCAGGTACTTGCGGCCCTCCTCGAAGGTCGGATAGGCGTTGCCGATGGCGCAGTTGTTGCCGATGTCGGACGAGATGATGGCGTCCTTGGGCAGGCCGTCCTGGATCGCGCGCCACGCCATCCGCGCCGACATGCGGTCGGGCTCGCGCGTCCGCGCGTCCACGTTCCACGTGGTTCCGGGATCGTCGTCCTCGTGGTCCATGCTGGCGAGGGTCTGGAGCCAGGCGGAGCGGGTCTGGTGGATCGCCGCCCGGCGCTCCTCGCGTCCCGTGTCGCCCGCGGTGGCAGAGAGCTGCTCGCGGAGTTGCCGCGCCACCTTCTTCGCATCGCCGCAGATCCCGACCGTGACCTTCTTGGTGAGCCCGATACGGTCCGGGTTCAGCTCCACCTGAATGATCGCCGCGTCCTTGGGCCAGTAGTCGATGCCGTAGCCCGGCAGCGTCGAGAACGGGTTGAGCCGGGTGCCGAGCGCCAGCACCACGTCGGCCTGCGCGATCAGCTCCATCGCGGCCTTGGAGCCGTTGTAGCCGAGTGGGCCTGCGGCGAGCGGGTGGGAGCCGGGGAAGCTGTCGTTGTGCTGGTAGCCGGAGCAGACCGGCGCGTCGAGGCGCTCGGCCAGCGCCCGGCACTCGTCGATGGCGTTCCCGATCACCACGCCGCCGCCCGCGAGGATCACCGGGAAGCGCGCTTCGGACAGCAGCCTTGCCGCTTCCGCGACCGAGCCCTCGCCGCCTGCGGCACGCTCCAGATGCACGACCGGCGGTAGCTCGATGTCGACCTCCTGGGTCCAGAGATCGCGCGGCACGTTGATCTGCGCCGGCGCCGACTGGCGCACCGCGTTCTCGATCACCCGGTTGAGCACCTCGGCCATGCGGGAGGCGTCGCGCACCTCCTCCTGGTAGCAGACCATCTCCTCGAACAGCGCCATCTGCGGCACTTCCTGGAAGCCGCCCTGGCCGATGGTCTTGTTGGCCGCCTGCGGCGTCACCAGCAGGAGGGGTGTGTGGTTCCAGTACGCGGTCTTCACCGGAGTCACGAGGTTGGTGATGCCGGGGCCGTTCTGGCCGATGCACATGGCGATCTTGCCGGTGGCGCGGGTGTAGCCGTCGCACATGAAGCCGGCGTTGCTCTCGTGGGCCACGTCCCAGAAGGTGATCCCGGCCTTCGGGAACAGGTCGGAGATCGGCATGAAGGCGGAGCCGATGATGCCGAACACGTGCTCGATCCCGTGCCGTTGCAGCACCTTCACGAAGGCCTCTTCAGTCGTCATTTTCATCGCGATACGTTCCTGTTCCTTTCGTTCCCACACTGCAGCCGAACGAAGTCCGGCAGCTTCAAGGGCATCACCCCTTCCCCTTCCAGGGGATCAACCATGATTCGAGCAGACGCATGAACATCTCGATGGCGAAGCCGATCGCGCCGATGATGATGATGCCGATGACCACGACGTCGGTCTGAAGGAAGTTCTTCGCGATCATCATCATCGAGCCGACGCCCTGGTCCGCCGCCACCAGCTCGGCGGCGACCAGCGTCCCCCAGCACACCCCCATGGAGATCCGCAAACCCGTGAATATCTCGGGCAGTGCATTGGGCAGGATGACGTAGCGGAGCACCTGAAACTTGGAGGCGCCCAGAGAATAGGCCGCGTGGACCTTGGATATCTGCACCGAGCTTACGCCCGCGCGGGCCGCGATCAGCATGATGAAGAGTGCGGCCAGGAAGAGCAGGAAGATCTTCGCCACCTCGTCGATCCCCAACCACAGGATGACCAGCGGGATCAGCGCCAGCGGCGGAATCGGACGAACGAATTCGACGATCGGATCGAAGAGCCCGCGCGCCACCGAGTTCAGGCCCATGGCGAAGCCGAGCGGAATCCCCACCAGGGCGCCGAAGATGACGCCGAGGAGCACGCGCTTGACCGAGGTCCCGACGTGCTCCCAAAGCGAAATGTTGCGATAGCCGTCGACCAGCAGGCTGACAAAGCGATCGACGACGCCGGGCCTCGCCCGATCGGGGTTGTCCCAGGGGTAGAGACTGCCCTCGAGCGGCGGCCAGAAGAGGGGATCGATCAACCCGCTGATGGTCGCGATCCACCAGGCCAGGATCAGCAGGATCAGGGTCAAGACCGACCACAGGCGGCCGGAGTTCACCGCCGACGCGTCGCCGAATTTGACGGTCTTCTGCCGGGTGAACGAGTTGTCCGCGATGCCGAGCCAGATGGCCCACCGCGAGGCTTGCTTGCGCTCCGCCACGGTGGCCTCTCTAGCCCCGCTCCGCACCGCCCATGATCTCCTCCTCCATCTCCCAGATCATGGAGAGGATCTCTTCGCGGGAGTCGATGAAGTCGGGCCGGGCCTTGATTGTGCGCGCATCCCCTTCCACCCCCTGCTCGGCGAAGGGGAGTGAGTATTCCTTGTGTATCCGGCCGGGGCGCGGCGCCATGACTACGAGGCGCTCACCGAGGAAGAGCGCCTCCTCGACGGAGTGGGTGATCAGGATGATGGTCTTGCCGGTCTCCTTCCAGAGCTTGAGCACGAGACCCTGCATCT
>JAPPHR010000144.1 GCA_028820995.1 Rhodospirillales bacterium | reverse complement strand
CTCCCCTTCTTCGGCCGCCTCGACGGCCGCGACGACCTGCTCTACGGCCTCGGCTACTCCGGCAACGGCGTGGGGCCCACCGCCGTCGGCGGGCGCATCCTGGCCTCGCTTGCGCTGGGCACGAAGGACGAGTGGTCCGCGTGCGGGCTGGTGCGCGAGGGCGTGGGGCTCTTCCCGCGCGAGCCGGTGCGCTACGTCGGCGGGCGCATGGTGGTCGCGGCGAACCGGCGCAAGGAGCGCCTGGAGGACCGTGGCCTGACGCCCGGCCCGCTAACGGTCAAGCTCGCGAGCCTGGCCCCTGCCGGCCTCGTGCCAGTCAAGGGGGTCGATGCGCCGGCGGCGAAGGCCTGAGGCGTGACGAGCGAACCCACGCCGCAGCTAGGAACGCTTTCCGCCCACGACGGCCTCCCGCTCCGCACCGCCGTCTGGCCTGCGCTGCCGGGTGGCGCGCGCGGCTCCGTGGTGCTGCTGCAGGGCCGGGCCGAGTTCATCGAGAAGTACGGCGAGACCGTGGGCGATATCAGGGCTCGCGGCTTCGCCGTCTACGCGCTGGACTGGCGGGGCCAGGGGCGCTCCGGCCGGGTGCTGAAGGATCCAGGCAAGGGCCATGTCGTCAGCTACGACGACTATCTGAAGGACCTCGACCTGTTCCTGGAGCGGCTGGTCCTGCCCGAGGCGCCGCGGCCCATCGTGGTGCTCGCCCATTCCATGGGTGGCCACATCGTGCTCCGCCACCGGGCCGAGCACGACGCCCGCACCGCGCCCTACTTCGCCGCAGGGATCGCGCTTTCCGCCCCCATGGTGGACATCCTGATGACTCCCGCCGAGCGGGCGCTCGGCGCCGTGCTCACCGTCGCCGCCATGAGCGTCGGCCTCCGCAACCAGTACGTACCGGCGCGCGGCCACTTCCCGCCGCCCTACGACGGCAATCCGTTGACCCGGGACCGCGCGCGCTACGAGCGCATGCTGGCGCTGCTCAGCGAGACCCCGGCGCTCGCCATCGCCTGGCCGACGGTGGGCTGGCTCGCCGCCACGCGGCGTTCCGTCGCGATGCTCCGCAGCCGGGGATATCCGGAGCGGATCGCGACGCCGGTGCTGATGATCAGCGCCGCCGCCGACAGGGTCGTCTCGAACGCGGCCCAGGCCCGGCTCGCCGCCCGCCTGCCCGACTGCCGCCTGGAGACCATTCCCGATTCCCGCCACGAGCCCCTGATGGAGACCGACGAGGTGAGGGCGCGCGTCTTCACCCTCTTCGATGAGTTCGTGGACGAGGTGCTGGGGAGCCGCGCTCAGCCCAGCCGGTAGAAGCGGACGGCGTTGTCGTGGAAGAGCGCGCGCTGCTCGGCCTCTGACAGGTCCGCGACGATGGTCTTGAACGAGTCGTAGATCGCGTCAGCGCCGCCGTGCAGCGCGGCCACCGGGAAGTCGCTCGCGAACATGCAGCGCTCCGTGCCGAAGGCCTCGATGGTGTGGCGGATGAAGGGCCGCGTGCTCTCCGTGGTCCAGTCGTGGTCGTAGGCGCCGAGGTCGGAGATCTTGACCGCGACGTTGGCGGCGCCGGCCAGCGCGCTCATGCCTGCGCGCCAGGCCGCGATCGCGTCGTCGTCCCGGTCGGCGGGGCTGCCGGTGTGGTTCACGATGATCTGCGTGTCGGGGAAGGCCCGCGCCAGGTCGAGCGCATCGGCAAGCTGGCCCGAGTAAATCATCATGTCGAAGGAGAGATCGAAGCGCTGCAGCAGGGCGAAGCCCCGCCGCCACGCCGCGTCCTGCATCAGGTCCGAGCGCTCGGTGAAGCTCCAGGCGGGGTTCTCGTGCCAGCTCAGAATCTGGCGGATGCCGCGCATGTTGGCGTGCGCGCAGTGGGCCTCCAGCACCGCTTCGGCGTCCGGCTCCTCCAGGAGCGCGGTGCCGACGATCCCGTGGGGAAAGCCGCGCTCGTCGGCGATGCCCTGCAGCCAGCGGGTCTCGGCAGCCGGGTCGTCTGCGAAGCTGGCCTGGATGTGGACCGACTTGACCAGATCGATGCTGGCCATGTCGGCCAGAAAGTCGTCGAGCAGATAGTCGCGGATGAGCGGCGCGGTACTGCCGAACACCACCTCGCGCGGGCCGTCGGTGAGCCACGAATAGCGGCCGGAGTTCAGGTCCCAGAGGTGATGGTGGGCGTCGATGATGGGCCCGTCATAGAGGCTGGTCATGGCCTGCTCCCGCTCCCGTCTGGCGCGCGCACGATGGCCGCACAGGGGCGCCGCCAAGTCAAGGCGCGGACGGCCTCCGCATGAGGATATGGACGATCTCGAAGCTCAGCACCGGCTCGTCCCGCTGGTTGCGCACGTCGTAGGCCATGCGCACATAGCCGCGGTCCGGCTTGGAGCGCGACGCCCGGGTCTCGGCGACGGTGGCGACCGTGTGGATGCGATCGCCGGGCCGCGCCGGCCGGTGGAAGCGCACCGCGTCGATCCCCGGCCCGCCGATGCAGGCCTCGTTGATGACGCCGAGCTCGTAGAAGAGGCGGGACCCCAGCGCCATGGTCTGAAAGCCGCTGGCGATCAGGCCGCCATAGGGGCCGTCCGCCGCGCGCTCGGCATCGACGTGGATCGGCTGCGGATCGAACTCGCGGGCGAAGGCGACGATCTCCGCCTCGCCGAGCGCCCGTTCGCCGGTGACGAAGCGCTCGCCGGGTTTCAGATCGTCGAAATAGCGCGCTGGTTGGGGCGCCGGGCCGGGCGCGCGATCCTGGGTCACAGCGTCGGGTTGTCGATCTCGAGCCCGTAGAGCATCCGCCCGTAGGTCGTGAAGTTCACGTCCCTGTTCTGGGTGAAGTGCTGATTGGCCACCAACATGTCGGTGTAGAGGTTGCCGAGCGAGCTCCTGCTGTAGACGCTGGCGGCGCCGGAGAGGGTCCAGATGGCGTGGGCCGCGTCCATGGCCATGTTGCCGGCATGGGTCGCGAGCGCGCGGCAGCGGGCGCGCTCCTCCAGGTTCGGCACGCGGCCTTCCTCGATGGCGATCGCGCTGATCTCGTCGGCCGCGAACCTGAGCATCTGCAGGGCACTGTCGACCGCGCATTTCGCCTCGGAGAAGCGGATGTGCTGCGAGGCGAAGGTCGCGACGCCCTTCTCCGCCATGATCGAGCCCTTCTTGCGCGCGATCACGTTGTATTCCGCCACCATCTCCTGGGCGATGCCGACCGCGCCGCTGGTGATGCCGCAGCCGAAGATGGGATAGCTGGGGAGCAGGTAGAGCGGCGTCTCGCGCCAGTGGCCGCCGGGCGATTCGCCGCCGCGCAGCGCCTCCATCGAGAGCGCCCGGTGCGCAGGCACGAAGAATTCCTGGAGGCGCACGTCGTTGGTGCCGCTGCCGCGCAGGCCCAGCGCGTGCCAGGTGTCCAGAATCTCGATCTCGTCGCGCCCGATGAGGAAGTGCAGGTGGCTCTCGTGCTCACCGGCCCGGCCCTCCTCGTAAGCCGAGACGAGGCACCAGTCGCAGGTGTCCACGCCGGTGACGAAGGGCCAGCGGCCGCTCACCCGGTATCCGCCGTCCACCCGCTGGTAGCGGCCGAGGCTCTGAATCAGGATGCCGGAGAGAAGAGCCTTGGGATCGTCGCCCCAGACCTCGTCCTGCGCCTCTCTGGGCCACTGGGCGACCATGTAGGGGTGAACCACGTACTGCACGACCGCCCAGCCCGTCGAGCCGCAGGCCGCGCCGATTTCGCTGACCGCGTGGACGACATCCCGCAAAGGACCGCCGGCGCCGCCGTAGGCCGGCGGCTGCAGGATGCGCCCGACGCCCGACTCGCGGATCATCTCGCGAATCTCCGGCAGCACGGTGCGGTTCTTGCGGGTCTCGTCCCGCCGCGCACGCAGGGCAGGCAAGAGGGCGTCAAGATCGGCGCGCATGGCTCCCTTTCCGTGCTCCGGGACGATGGCAAAGGCGGCTCCCCCACCGGCCGGCGGTCCCGGCGCAAGCCATCATGGCGAGGGCGCCGGATCGGGACAAGGCCCGCATGTTCGACTACCACCCGGTCCGGTCCGTTGCTTCGGCGCGGGTTCCGCGCCGCAGGTTTCGCTGGCTCGGCAGGAGGTCGCCCTGGCCGCTCCTTACCTCATTAGTCTCTTGACACTCAATCATTAGCGCATGTATCTTACTCATATCGAACAAAATGGACATTCGTCATGCGTGACGCGTCTAACGAATTCGAGGCTATCAAGGCAGTGCACGATGCCCTCGAGCCACTGGATTCCGATGCGAGGAACCGTGTCGTGACCTACATCGCCAGCCTGTTGGGCATTGGTCAACCGATGGTCGGTGGGCCGGTAGCGAAAGAAGACGCCGACATTGATGGCGAAGCCGAAGAAGATGCCGACGATGCTGTTGCTCAGGCAGAGACATATTCCGAGTTCGCTGATCTCTATGAGGCAGTTGATCCCAAGAGCAACGGTGAAAAGGCCTTGGTTGCTGGCTACTGGCTGCAGAACTGCCAGGACGCAGAGAACTTTACCGGGTTTGCAGCCAACAAGGTGCTATCTGATCTCGGCCACAAACTCACAAACATTACAGACGCTATAAACATCATGAGAAACAGGAAGCCAAGTCTCATACTGCAGCTCAAGAAAAGTGGCAGCAGCCGGCAAGCTCGTAAGCTCTACAAAATCACCCATGAAGGCATAAAGCGTGTGGAGGAGATGGTGGGTGAATGAGGCACGCCTCGCGGCAGCACTCACCGGACTAGTCGGGTCCAGGTTGGCCGCCGATCTATCTGCTGACTTGGTAAAGATCAGGCGCGACTGTGTCACACAGACACTTGAGCGTACGTCGCCCGGAAAATTTGTAGAAACATTTGTGCAATGCTTACAATACATCAGCATCGGCACCTATGAAACGAAGCCGAGCGTAGACAAATATCTGGTTAGTGAAGTCGAGAATACCTCGCTCCCTGATGGGTTGAGGATATGTGCGGCTCGTATCGCTCGTTCAGTATATGCCTTGAGGAACAAGCGTAATATCGCCCACAAGAACGCTGTCGATACCAACATCCATGACTTGGCCTTCACGCATCAGGGCGCTGCTTGGATTTCGGCCGAGCTATTGCGTCACGCAACCGGAGTGTCAATGCAGGAGGCAGGCTCGTTGATTGAGCTCGTACAAGCGCCGGTGGGCACGTTGGTTGAGGAGATCGATGGAGCAAGGCTGGTTCTCGCGGATGTATCTGTTCGCACTGAAACACTAATCCTCTTGCATAGCTACTATCCGGATGTGGTTCCAGTAGAGACTGTGTTCAAAGGGTTGACTCGCAGGAACACCGGCACCGTTCGCAATAGGCTTCGTGAACTCCACGCGCAAAAGCTGCTTCACGGAAATAACAAGACGGGTTACAGGCTGACCCGTGTAGGCCATGCTGCGGCTGTTTCTGAGATCAAGGCTCTTTCCGTTTAGCTCCCGAATGCTCAAGAGGGACACGATGCCTCGAATCGTTACCGTCGGAGAGGCCAAAACGAAGCTGTCTGATTTGATTGCGCGAGCAGAGGAGGGCGAAGACGTGATCGTCACGCGGGGTGGTGTGCCCGTGGCCCGCATCGTGCCCTTGGAAAGACCGATTCGCGAAACCGTTGCGCTCATTCGCCAGGAGCGCGAGCGAAGGCCGCGTGTCTCCGCTGCAGACATCCGCACCGCCAAGGAGGAAGGTCGGTCGTGATCCGCCAATCCAATAGGCGAATTTGGCATGGTGCCGCCGGCGTAAGGCTGTACTCTCCCGGCGCGCGGCGGGGGGCCGGGCTTGAGACGACACGGGGGGCAGTATGAGCCAGACGGCAATCGTGATCGGCGTGGGCGCGGGCGAAGGGCTGGGCGCGGCCGTCTGCCGCATGGCAGCCCGCGAAGACCTTCACGTCTTCGTCGGCGGGCGCACCGAGGCCAAAGTGGCGGCGGTCGCCGAGGAAATCCGCGCATCGGGCGGGAAGGCCACCGCCATGGTCGCCGACACGACGGACGAAGCCTCGGTGGCCGACTTCGTCTACGCGGCGGAGAAAGAAGGACCGATCGACCTCGCCGTCTTCAACGCCGGCAACAACATGCCGGGCAACCCGCTGGATATGGAGGCCGAATACTTCGAGACCTGCTGGCGGATCGGCTGCTTCGGCGGCTTCCTGTTCAGCCGCGAGGTGCTGCGCCGCATGGTGCCGCGCGGCGCGGGCACGCTGCTGCTCACCGGCGCCAGCGCGTCGATGCGCGGCAAGCCCAACTTCGCCGCCTTCACCGCCGCCAAGGCCGGGCTCCGGGCGCTGGGCCAGAGCCTCGCGCGCGAGTTCGGGCCTCTGGGCATTCATGTGGCTCACGTCGTGGTGGACGGCGGCATCGGCGGCGAGAGGCTCAAGACCCGCGCGCCCGAGTTCGCCGCACGGATGGGCGAGGACGGGCTGATCGGCCTGGAAGGGCTCGCGGAGTCCTACCGCTTCCTCTACCGCCAGCCGCGCAACGCCTGGACCCAGGAGCTCGACCTGCGCACCCACAAGGAGCAGTACTGATCGCGCGCGGGGCCGGCGCCGCGGCGATTGACATGCCGGCCTGAACGCCGCTTCTTTCCGCCATGTCAGAGAAGCTGCCGCTTGAGGGCATCCGCGTCATCGACCTCGCGACCTTCATCGCGGGGCCGTTCACGGCGGCCATCCTCAGCGAGTTCGGCGCCGAGGTCATCAAGGTCGAGCAGCCGGGGCTCGGCGATCCGCTGCGCAAGTTCGGCTCGCCGAGTGCGCGCGGCGACGGCTACGCCTGGCTCTCGGAGCAGCGTAACAAGAAGTCGGTCACGCTGGACCTGCGCCAGCCCGAGGGCGCGGCGCTGTTCAAGCGCCTCGTCGCCGAGGCCGACATCCTGTGCGAGAACTTCCGCCCCGGCACCATGGAGAAGTGGGGCCTGGGGCCGGACGCACTGAAGGCCGTGAACCCCGGCCTGGTGCTGGTGCGCATCTCGGGTTACGGCCAGACCGGGCCCTACAAGGACCGCCCCGGCTTCGCCCGCATCGCCCACGCCTTCGGCGGCCTGACGCACCTCACCGGCGTGCCGGGCGGGCCGCCGCTCACGCCGGGCTCCACCTCGCTCGCTGACTACATCTCCGGCCTTTACGGCGCCGTCGGCGCGCTGCTGGCGCTGCGCAGCCGCGAGGACGCGGGCGGACAGGTGATCGACATCGCGCTCTACGAATCCATCTTCCGCGTGCTCGACGAGATGGCGCCGCTCTACGCCGCCACCGGGTTCGTCCGCCCCAGGCTCGGTCTGATGACCAGCAACGTCTGCCCCCACGGGCACTTCGAGTGCGGCGACGGCGGCTGGGTCGCGATCGCCTGCACCAGCGACAAGATGTGGCGCCGCATGGCCGCGGTGCTCGGCCGGGACGAGCTGGGCGAGGACGAGCGCTACGCCACCAGCGCGAAGCGCGTGGAGAACCGCGACGACGTCGAGGCGATGGTGACGGCGTTCACGCTCTCTCTGCCGCGCGAGAAGGTGGTGGAGACCTGCAATGCGGGCGGCGTGCCGACCTCGCCGGTCTATTCCATCGCCGACGTCTTCGAGGACCCGCACTACCGGGCGCGCGGCACGCTCAAGGACGTGGTCGAGCCCGAGACCGGCGAGCACGTCCACGTGCCGAACGTTCTCCCCGCCATGTCCGAGACGCCGGGGCGGATCGAGAGCCTGGGGCCCCGGCTGGGCGCTCACAACGACGAGGTGTACGGCACCCTGCTCGGCCTCTCGGATGACGAGCGCGCCGCTCTGCGCGAGAAAGGCGTGATCTGAATGAAGGACCCCTGCCGGCTCTACCTGATCACGCCGCCGGAGATCGCGCTCGACACCTTCGCGCCCGCGCTCGAGGCCGCGCTCGACGCAGGCGATGTCGCCTGCCTGCAGCTCAGGCTGAAGGGGGCGGAGGACGACGACGTGCGCCGGGCGGGCGAGCGGCTGCTGCCGATCTGCCAGGCGCGCGAGGTGCCGCTGCTCGTCAACGACCGGCCCGATCTCGCGGCGGAGCTTGGCGCCGACGGCGTCCACGTCGGCGCGGACGATGCGAGCTATGCGCAGGCGCGCGAGACCGTGGGCGCGGACGGGATGGTGGGCGTGAGCTGCTACGATTCCCGCCACCGGGCCATGGAGGCTGCGGCGGCGGGCGCGGACTACATCGCCTTCGGCGCCTTCTTCCCCACCGAGACCAAGACGCCGCGCGCCAAGGCGGACGTTCACCTGCTGAAGTGGTGGCATACCCTCATGGTGGTGCCCTGCGTCGCCATCGGCGGCATCACGGCGGAGAACTGCGGGCCGCTGGTGGAGAACGGCGCGGACTTCCTCGCCGTGATCGGCGGCGTCTGGTCGCACCCGGAAGGGCCGGCTGCGGGCGTGCACGCGATCAACCGCGCCATTGCCAGCGCCGGGGCGAGTTGATATAGCCTGCTGCCCTCCGCCAACGGCCGAATTCCATGAAGATCAACGGCAACGCCATCCGCCCCGGCATGGTGATCGAGCACCAGGATCGCCTCTGGGTCGCGGTGAAGATTCAGCACACCCAGCCCGGCAAGGGCGGCGCCTACCTCCAGGTCGAGCTCAAGGACCTGCGCGACGGGACCAAGCTCAACGAGCGCTTCAGGGCGTCCGAGAACGTGGAGCGCGCGCGCCTCGACCAGAAGCGCTACCAGTACCTCTACGAGGACGGCGACCTGCTCCACTTCATGGACCAGGACACCTACGAGCAGACCAGCCTCGCGCGCGACCTGATCGGCGAGCGCATGGTCTTCATGCACGAGGGGATGATCGTCACCATCGAATCCTATGAGGGCGACCCGATCGGCGTGACGCTGCCGGACACGGTCGTGCAGTCCGTCACCGAGACCGAGCCGGTTGTGAAGGGCCAGACCGCCGCGGCCTCCTACAAGCCGGCGCTGCTCGACAACGGCATCAGGACGATGGTGCCGCCGCATATCTCCGAGGGCGAGCGCGTGGTGATCAGCACCGCCGATTCGACCTATGTCGAGCGCGCCCGCGACTGACGATCCGGCCTGCGGGTAGGGCGACGGCCCCTGCCCGCCCGTAGCACAACGACCGAAAGACCCCGATGTCCCGCCGCACGCCGCTCGTCACGGTCATGGTGAATGCCGCCTACAAGGCGGCGCGCGACCTGGTGCGCGATTTCGGCGAGGTGGAGAACCTGCAGGTCTCGCAAAAGGGGCCGGCAGACTTCGTCTCGGCGGCCGACCACCGCGCGGAGAGGACGCTGGTCGCGGAGCTCCGCCGCGCCCGCCCAAAGTTCGGCTTCCTGTTGGAGGAGAGCGGCGCCATCGCGGGCGAGGACACGTCGAACCGCTGGGTCGTCGATCCGCTCGACGGCACCACCAACTTCCTGCACGGGTTGCCCCACTTCGCCATCTCCATCGGGCTGGAGCGCGACGGCAGGCCCCATGCCGGCGTGATCTACGAGCCGATCCGCGACGAGGTGTTCTGGGCGGAGAACGGCGTGGGCGCCTTCCTCAACAACCAGCGGCTCCGGGTCTCGGCCCGGCGCTCGCTGCCGGAGGCCCTGCTGGCGACCGGGCTGCCCTTCGGCGCGCGGCCGCGCTATCCGGGCCATCCCGCCATGGTCCGCCGCCTCGCCGGGGAGACCGCGGGCGTGCGGCGGACGGGCTCGACCGCGCTCGACCTCGCCTACGTCGCGGCCGGCCGGCTCGACGGATACTGGGGCTTCGGCATGGAGCCCTGGGACCTCGCCGCCGGGATCATCATCGTGCGCGAGGCCGGCGGCATCGTCACCGAAGTCGGCGGCGGCCCCGACTCCATGACCAGCGGCGACGTCCTCGCCGCCAACGGCCACCTCCACGGGGTGCTGCGAGAGGTGCTGGCCGCGGCGGAGGGTTGAGGGCTGTTCTCTGGTTTCAAAGTCCAAGCTTGCTGTCCGTTGGAAGAATCGTGACCGGTCCGTGCTCCTCGAAAGCAACCCGGGGCGAGTCTTCGGAGCGCGGCGCCAAGGCAATTTCCCGGAAGCTTGGTTCGCATGTGTGACTGTAGGAGGAGTTGGTGAATCGTCTGCCAATCCTCGCGGCCGTGATCGCTATAACGTTGTCTGCTTTGCCGGGCGCCGTCGCCGACGATTTCTGGCGGAAGGGGTTGGTGGAAGATGAAATCAAGAGGCATGTCATCAAAGAGTGCGATCTGTACACGCACTACCGGAAGAACATGTTTGAGTTTCCGCCGTTAGAGGTTGACGCTATTCTGTACGAAATTCGAAAGCAACGCTATAAGGAACAAGCTGCACTCGTGAGGCAAATCTACTCGGTAGTCGGGGACAACCCTTCATTTTATAGGAGATCTCTCACTTATGACATCTACTATGGAGCATGTATAGGCAGAATTTCTGTGACTGATGCAGAAAACTGGATTGATTATATTTTGTCGCAGCCGATTGAAGAAAATATTCAGTCTCTAGACAGAGAGATACGAGAGAAGTTTACTTCGGAGGATAACAGCGACAGGGCGATCAGGGATAAGAACAGAATACGAGTCCTGAACTTTATCAACCTGCAGGAAACTCAAGATTACATCATTAAGAAAAACAGAAGCGTTATTCAAGAGTACACATATGACATTGAATTATGGGAATGGTAGATAGCCAAAGCTCTTGACGGTGGAGCGCTTTAAATACCAAGATATACTGTATGCGTGTCTTGGGCGCTGTACATATTGAGGCAAAAACTAGGCGGCGAGACGTTCGGAAGAAGGGCGATTAGTGTCTGAAGAAAATGCGAGATTCCTGGTCTTTTCTGGGGTTTCTTGAGTTTGTTTCAGGCATCGCGGATGCTGGGATGTGAAGGTCCTCAATCCTGCGTCAAGAAACGGCGGAGCGCATCTTTGATCGCTGCGCCGTCCTGCTTTGACAGCGCGCCGATCCGGCGGAGGATTAGCGTGTGATCGAGTGTGAAGAGCTTGAAGCGGACTTTGCAGGGGGCGTTCAGGCCAGCCTCCTTCCAGTCCCGAAGCGCTACGTCGCTGGGCCACTCGCCAGCGGCGGTGGTGATCATGGCCAGGATCGCCTGATCGTGAGCTTCGTTGAAATGCGCTGACGAGACGATTAGAGCCGGCCTGCGCTTGGAAGCTCGCCGGTCGCTGAAGGGGAAGGGAACGACGACGACATCGAACGGCTCAAAGGTCACGCCAAGCGACCTCGTCCTCGGGCGAAAGCCATTCGCCCATCACTTCGCCGAGACCATGCAGATACTCGTCCCGACCCGGAACCACCTTGTGCACGACCACGCGGTCGCCCTCTATCTCGAAGGCGATGACGTCGCCTTCGTGCAGGTCTGCCGCCTCGCGTACGGTCTTGGGGATCGTCGTCTGTCCGCGTGCCGTAATCTTCGCGAGTTCCATCTGCCCGTACCTCCGATTTTCTGAGTAATCAGAATATATGATCAGTCAGAATAACATGCAATGCCTTCAATTGCGTCCGGGTGCGGGGAAATCGCTTAAGCCGAGCCACGGTCGCCCGACCGGCTGGCGGTTGGGGGCGCGTTGGGCGAAAATGCGGCGCGTGCGAGGTGACGCGGGCCGCGCGTCCGCAGGGGGAGAGAAGCGGGTATGGACATCATTCTGAAGAACGCCCTCGTGGCGCACGAGGACGAGCCCGTGCGCGCGGCCGACATCGCCATCGAGGGCGAGCGCATCGTGGCGGTCGAGCCGGGGATCACGGCCGAGGCCGGCGAGACGATCGACTGCGCGGGCCGGCTCGTCTCGGGCCCGCTGATCGACCCGCACGTCCATCTCGACGCGGTGCTGACCGCGAACCTGGAGCCCAACGTCTCGGGCACGCTGCACGAGGGCATCGCCGTCTGGGGCCGGCAGAAGGAGCACCGCGACCTCGAATCGGTGAAGGCACGGGCCAGGCAGGCGATCGACTGGGAGATCGCCCAGGGCGCCGGCTTCATCCGCACCCACGCCGATACCTCGGACGAGGGCCAGCTCTCCATGCGGGCCCTGCTGGAGGTCAAGGACGAGGTGAGCGACCGGGTCGACCTGCAGATCGTGGCCTTCCCCCAGGACGGCACCCACTCCCACCCCGGCGGCCCGGAGCTCTTCCTCCGCGCGCTTGACATGGGACCGGACGTGATCGGCGGCATCCCCCACAACGAGGCGACGCGGGAGGCGGGCAACGCCAGCCTCAAGCTGATCTTCGACGAGGCGGAGAAGAGGGGCCTCCTGATCGACGTGCACTGCGACGAGGTCGACGACCCCAACTCGCGCTTTACCGAGGTGATGGCGCACGAGACCTACTACCGCGGCATGCAGGGCCGGGTGACCGCGAGCCACTGCGCGGCCATGCACTCCTACGCCAACGCCTACGCCTTCCGCCTCTTCGGCTGGCTGGAGAAGGGCGGGCTCAACGTCATCGCCAACCCCTTCGACAACCTGATCCTGCTGGCGCGGGAGGACACCTACCCCAAGCGCCGCGCGATGACGCGGGTGAAGGAGCTTTGGCAGGCCGGGATCACCGTCGGCATCGGCCACGATTCGATCATGGACCCGTGGTATCCGCTCGGGCGCGGCGACATGGTGCAGGCGGCCTCGTTCGCGCTCCACGTCTGCCAGATGTCGGGCACGGCGGAGATCGACGCCTGCTTCGACATGGTGACCTGGAAGAACGCCGAGATTCTCGCGCTGGAGGATTACGGCGTGGCGCCCGGCTGCCGCGCGGACCTCGCGGTGTTCGACGCCGCCAGCAAGGCGGACGTGCTGCGGATCAACCCGGCCTGCACCCACGTGTTCAAGCGCGGCAAGCTGGTCGCGTCGACCACGCCTGCGAGCCGCACCGTGATGGGCCAGTCGGTCGACCTCACGCTCGGCAACTGAGCGCGGCGTTTCGGAGAATGGAGACAAACGATGGTGCAGACCTATAGCGCGCCGCTTCGCGACATGCGTTTCGTGCTCAACGAGCTTCTCGACGTGGGTGAGCTCGCCACGCTGCCCGGCTACGAGGACGCCACGCCCGACGTGATCGACGCCATGATCGAGGAGGGCGCCAAGCTCTGCGAGAACACGCTGCTGCCGCTCAACCGCCCGGCGGACGAGGAAGGCTGCCACTACGAGAACGGCGTGGTGCGCACGCCGCAGGGCTACAAGGAGGCCTACAAGACCTTCGTCGATGCGGGCTGGACCGGCGTCACGATGTCGCCCGACTACGGCGGCAAGGGACTGCCGCAGCTCATCAGCATGGTCTTCGACGAGATGGTCTGCTCGACGAATCTCGCCTTCGGCGTCTACCCGCTGCTCTCCAACGGCGCCGCGGCGGTGATCGAATTGCACGCCATGGAGGCGCTGAAGCAGGCCTATCTGCCGCAGCTCGCCGACGGCACCTGGAGCGGCACCATGTGCCTGACCGAGCCCCATTGCGGCACGGACTTAGGGCTCATCCGCACCAAGGCGGTGCCGAAGGGGGAGGGCCGCTATGCGATCTCGGGCACCAAGATCTTCATCTCCGCCGGCGAGCACGATCTCACCGAGAACATCGTGCACCTGGTGCTGGCGAAGCTGCCGGACGCGCCGCCCGGCGTGCGCGGCATCAGCCTCTTCCTGGTGCCGAAGCGCACGCTGAAGGAGGACGGCACGGCCGGCCCCGCCAACGGCGTCTCCTGCGGCTCGATCGAGGAGAAGATGGGCATTCACGGGTCGGCCACCTGCGTAATGCACTTCGACGAGGCGGAGGGCTACCTGATCGGCAGGCCGCACAAGGGGCTGCGCTGCATGTTCACGATGATGAACGGCGCCCGCCTCGGCGTGGGCCTCCAGGGCCTCGGCCTCGGCGAGACCGCCTATCAGAGCGCGACGGCGTATGCCAAAGACCGCCGCCAGGGGCGCGGGCTCAAGGGCGCCGAAGAGCCGGAGGCGGCGGCGGACCCCATCATCGTCCACCCCGACGTGCGCCGCATGCTGCTGACCCAGCGCGCCATCAACGAGGGCGCCCGCGCGCTCGCCTATTGGACGGTGCTGCAGCTCGACATCTCGCGCAGCCACGAGGACGCCTCGGTGCGCGAGGACGCCGACGAGCTGGTGCAGCTGATGACGCCGATCATCAAGGCCTTCTTCACCGATTACGGCTTCGAGGCCACCAACCTCGCGGTGCAGGTGCACGGCGGCCACGGCTACATCCGCGAGCACGGCATGGAGCAGCTCGTGCGCGATGCGCGGATCAGCCAGATCTACGAGGGCGCGAACGGCATCCAGGCGCTCGACCTGGTGGGGCGCAAGCTGCCGCGCCGGGCCGGGCGCTACCTGCGGCACTTCTTCCACCCCGCCGTCGCCTTCATCGAGGAGAACAAGGACGATCCGGAGCTCGCCGACATCGTTGGCCCGGTGGGCAAGGCGCTTGGCAAGCTGCAGACTGCGACGCTGGTCATCGCGCAACGCGGCCTGGGCGATCCCGAGGAAGCCGGCGCCGCGGCCTCCGACTACTTGCGGATGTTCGGGCTGGTGGCGGTCGGCTACATGTGGTGCCAGATGGCGAAGACCGCCCGCGACAAGCAGAACGGCGACGCCTTCTACGACACCAAGCTCAAGACCGCCCGCTTCTACGTGCAGAAGATCCTGCCGGACACCGCCGGGCTCTTCCTCAAGATCATGGCGGGCAAGGGCGCCGTCATGGCCCACGGGGCGGAGGAGTTCTAGTGCAACGCCCCCCTCCCCGTCATGCCCGGACCTGCCCGGACTCGTTCCGGGTATCCGGGCATCCACGTTCTTTGTCCCTGCCGCACGAAACACTCGTGGATGGCCGAGACTCGCGATGTCGCGCCCGCGACCCTTCGGGCGCGGGCGACCCTGGCCATGACGGTGGGGGGCGGGTGCCGCGGTAGCCATGACCGGGACCCTCTCCCTCGACCGGCTCGCGGGCCGCATCGGCGACGGCGCCTTGCTGGCGCTGCCGCCGGACTACTCGTTCGTGCCGATGGCGGCGGTGCGTGCGCTGGTACGGCGCGGCGCGCGCGACCTGCACCTCCTCACCGTGCCGCAGGCCGGCATCGCGGCGGACCTGCTGATCGGCGCAGGCTGCGTCGCCACTGTCGAGACCGCGGCCGTCAGCCTCGGCGAACTCGGCAACGCGCCCCGCTTCTGCGCGGCTGTCGAAGGCGGTCGGGTGGCGATCCGCGACTCCACCTGCCCCGCCATCCACGCGGCGCTGCAGGCGGCCGAGAAGGGCGTGCCCTTCATGCCCCTGCGCGGCCTTATCGGCTCGGACCTGCTGGAGGCGCGGCCGGACTGGCGGGTCATCGACAATCCGCTCGCGGACGGCGGTAGCGACCCCATCGTCCTGCTGCCGGCGCTCAGGCCCGATGTCGCGCTCTTCCATGCTCCTTACGCGGACGAGCACGGCAACGTCTGGCTCGGCGCGCGCCGCGAGCTGGTGACCATGGCCCACGCGGCCAAGGAGACCCTCGTCACGGTGGAAGAGGTGCGGTCGGGCAACCTGCTGGCCGACGAGACGCTGGCGGCGGGCACGCTGCCGGCGCTCTACGTCACGGCGCTGGCCGAAGCCCCGCGCGGCGCCTGGCCCCTCGGCCTCGCCGGCCGCTACGAGCCCGACCGCGCGCATCTCGCCGAGTACGCCCGGCTCGCGGCGAGCGAGGAAGGCTTTGCCGCCTACTGCGCGGCGCATGTGACGGACACGACAGCGGACGAGTCCACGGGCCTCATCGCCGCCGAATGAGCCCGCAACAGACCGCTCTCCTCATCGACGTCATTGCCGGGATGCTTGGGGGGCTCGGCCGCGTCGCGGTCGGGGCCTCGTCGCCAATCCCCGCCGCGGCAGCCATGCTCGCGCGTGAGCGCGGCGGCGGCCGGCCCACGGTCAGCCTGCTCGGCACCCAGGCCGGGAGCGACATGACCGACGGAGGCCGCGAGCTCTTCGACCGCGCCGGCCAAGGCCGCATCGACGCCTTCTTCCTCGGCGGCGTGCAGATCGACGGCGGCGCCAACATCAACCTGATCGGCACCGGCCCGCATCCCGCGGCAAGCAAGCGCTTCCCCGGCTCCTACGGCTCCGCCTACCTCTACTTCGTGGTGCCCCGCGTGATCCTGTTCAGGGTCGAGCACACGCCGCGTACGTTGGTGGAGAGCGTGGACTTCATCAGCGCGCCGGGCACGAGCCCACCCGAGGTCTACCGGCCGGGCGGGCCTTACGCGCTGGTGACCGGGCGCTGCGTCTTCCGCTTCGACGCGGCGCGCGGGCGCTTCCGCCTCGCCTCGCTGCATCCCGGCCACGACCTGGGCGAGGTGCGCGCCGCCACCGGCTTCGACTTCGATTGCGACGAAGACCCGCCGACGACGCCCGTGCCGGGCGCGGAGACGATGGCGCTGCTTCGCGGCCCCATCGGCAGGGCGCTCGCCGAGGTCTATCCCCGCTTCGCCGCCACCTTTCTCGGAGGCAGTCGGGAAGCGTAGTTAGTCCCCTTCCCCTCCGCAGCTAACCGGCGTGCCGGAACGGCGCATAGTCGGCTGCGGTCTGGCGCCCGAGGCGCTCGAAGGAGCGGGCCCACACGATATGACCGGTGCGCATGCTCGCGAGGCGGAAGAACTCGTTGGGCGCGTGGAAATCCTCGTCCGCCGTCGAGAACGAGAGGAACACCGTCTCGATCCCCAGCGCGTCGCGGAAGATGCCGCAGATGGGGATCGACCCTCCCATGCGCACGCGCAAGGGACGCGCGCCGCGCACCTCCTCCAGCACGTCTTCCACGACGGCGAGCGCCGGGTGGTCCTCGCGCACGCGTGCCGGCGGCATGCCGATCCCGTCGTCCGCGAACGCGATCCGGGCGCTGCCAAGCGCGTGGCGTTCGCAATGGCGGACGAGCAGCGCGCGGATGCGCTCGGGCATCTGATCCGGCACCAGCCGGCACGAGATCTTGGCTTGGGCCCGGTGCGGGATCACCGTCTTGACGCCGGGCCCCTGGTAGCCGCTTCCCAGGCCGTTGACGTCGAGCGTGGGGCGGAGCCACTGGCGTTCCAGTGTCGTGTAGCCGGGCTCGCCGATCGGGGACGCCGCACCCACGGCAGCGAGGTAGGCCGCCTCGTCGAAGGGAATGGCCGCCATCGCCGCGCGTTCGGCATTCGTGGGCGGGCGAACGTCGTCGTAGAAGCCGGCGATGGCGACGCGGCCGGTCTCGTCGTGGAAGCTCGCGACGAGGCGGGCGAGCGCGTGCGCGGCGTTGGCCACGGTGCCGCCGTAGCGGCCGGAATGCAGATCCTTGGCGGCCGTGGTCAGCGAGAGATTGAGGGACACGATCCCGCGGTTGGCGACGTTCACGGTCACGAGGTCGGGCCGCCACTGAGCGCCGTCCGCCGAGAGGACGACGTCGGCCTTCAGCCGGTCGCGGTGTTCGCGCACGCCCGCTGCGAGGTGGGCGCTGCCCATCTCCTCCTCGCCCTCGATCACGAACTTAAGGTTGACGGGCAGGCCCCCGTTCGTGCGCAGGAACGCTTCCGCCACGTTGAGCGGGATGACCATGGGTCCCTTGTCGTCGGAGACCCCGCGGGCGTAGAGGCGGCCGTCGCGCACCTCGGGCTCGAACGGCGGGCTCGCCCAGTCCTCCAGCGGGTCCGCCGGCTGCACGTCGTAGTGGCCGTAGACCAGCACCGTCGGCGCGTCGCCTGCATGCAGCCAGTCCGCATACACCAGGGGGTGGCCCTCCGTGGGCAGGATCGCCACGTTCTCAAGGCCCGCGTTCTCCATCCGGTCCGCGACGAAGCGCGCGGCATCGTCGATCGCGTCGGCATAGGCGGGATCGGTGCTGATGCTGGGGATGCGGACGAAGGCGCGGAGCTCGTCGACGAAGCGATCCGCGTTGGCTTCGAGGTAGGCCTCCGGCGTCACAGTCTGCCGCCGTCGACCGAGAGCGTCTGGCCGGTGATCCAGCCCGAGTCCTCGGACGCGAAGAAGAGGACGGCGTGGGCGATATCATCCGCCGAGCCGAGCCGCCGCGTCGCCATGCTCTCGATCAGCGCGGCCTGGCCGCCGGCGCCCATCGCGTCCCATTGCCGCTCGGTCATCGGGTTGGACCGGACGAAGCCCGGGGCCACGCCGTTGACGGAGATGCCGTGGGGCCCGAGTTCGAAGGCGAGCTGGCGGGTGAGGCCGATCTGCCCCGCCTTCGCCGCGGCGTAGGCCTGGATGCCGGTCAGGCTGAAGCGCAGTCCGGCGCCGCTGGAGATGTTGACCACGCGGCCGTAACCCGCTGCCTTCATGCCGGGAGCGACCGCCTGCACCATGGTGAAGACGGCGGTCATGTTCACATCGACGATCGCGTGCCACGCCTCTTCGCTGACCGCCTCCAGCGGCTGCCCGGTCTGGCCGACGACCCCGCCGGCGTTGTTGACAAGGATGTCGACCCCGCCGCGCCGCGCCTCGACCGAAGCCACATAGTCGCGCACGGCGACGCGATCCGTGACGTCGAGCGGGCCGACCGTCAGCCTGCCCTCGTCGCGAGCCTCGCGGGCGGTGACGGCAAGCGCTTCCTCGTTGATGTCGCAGCCCCAGACCCACGCGCCGCGGGCGGCGAAGGTATGGGCGATGGCGCGGCCGAAGCCGTGCCCTGCGCCGGTCACGATCACCGTCCGGTCCTGGAACGAGCCGTCCATCGCGTCACGCCACCTGGGCCGCAAGCTCGTCGATGTTGGCGCGGTCGAGCGGGCGGCGGCCCTCTTCGACCTCGTGGATCATGGCGACGAGCCGCGCGAGCAGCGGCGTCTCGATTCCCCGCGCCTGGGCCTCGCGGACGACGGCGCCGATCATCGGCTCCACCTCCGTCGGCCGCTTGCGGACGGCGAGATCGCGCCAGACCCCGCTGTGCGACTTCGCGGAGCCCCGGTTGTGCGCCACCATGGCCGCCATCGAGCGCTCGGCGAGCGCCGGATCCGCGCCGGGCACGAAGCCCGCCGGATCGAAGCCGTTGAAGCCCTCGGGCGCGATTCCGCCCGCGTCCGCCACGCGCATGACCTCCTCGCCGAGCACGCGGTAAAGCGCGCGGTGCGCCGGCTGCGCCAGCGCGTCGGCAATCGACTCGTTGCCGAGCGCGGTTGCGAACAGCAGGGCGCCGTAGCCGAGCTTGCCCCAGAGGTAGCCCCAGATGTTCGCGCTCGCCTTGGCGTCCGGCTCGAAATCGCGGAACACGTCGAGCAGGGCGCGGAGGCGCGGCGTGATCTCGCCATCCAGCTCGCCCAGCACCACGGCCCCGCGGCCGCCGAAGTGAATGCGGCCGGGCTCCAGGTAGTCGGCGCCGAAGTTGACGAAGCAGCCGATCACGCGCTCCCGCCCCAGCAGCGCCGCCATCGCGGGCTCGTTGAGCCCGTTCTGAACCGAGACGGCGTAGCCCTCATCGGCGAGGAAGGGCGCGAGGCTGCGCACGGCGGCCTCGGTGTGCTGGCCTTTGATGCAGAGAAGCACGCGGTCGTAGCGGCCGCTCAAGGTGTCGGGCGTTTCCGCGGGCGAGGCAACACGGAACGCGTCCACCGGCCCCTCGATGGCGAGCCCCGTCGCCGCGATGGCCGCCACGTGGTCCTCCACGATGTCGACGAACGTCACCGCGTGGCCGGCGCGAACGAGGTAGGCGCCGATGGTGCCGCCGATGGCGCCGGCGCCCCAGACGAGAAGCGGCGCGCTCACGACCACGGACCGTCGAGAAGCGCCCGCGTCTCCTCCACGGCGGTCTCCCACAGCGCCATCATCTCTTCGTCGGGTTTCTGGTAGACCCCACCCATGTTGCCGTCGCCGATGTAGGCGCGGATCTCGGCGGGGTTCATCAGCATCATGCGGGGGATATCGACCATGTCCTTGGCGCCCGCGGGCGCGGCGGCGCTGGCCAGCCGTGTCCAGGGGAAGTTCTCCATCCAGGAGGCGTGGCTCGCGGCGGGGTCGATCTCCTGAACCTTCTTCCAGGTCTCGGGCGCGTTGTACCAGTTGTGGAACCTGACCGTGACGCCCGCGTTCTCGCTCATCCAGTCCTGCGCGAGCGAGGCGACCGGCGCGTTGCCACCGTGGCCGTTGACCACCATGACGCGGCGGAATCCGGCCCGCTTTAGGGAATCGAAGACGTCGCGGAACACCGCGATCAGGGTCTCGGGCCGCATGGAGACGGTGCCGGGGTAGCCCTTGAAGTAGGGCGTGATGCCGTAGTTCACCGGCGGGAACACCGGGACGCCGAGCGGCTCGGCGGCGTCGACGGCCACCCGCTCGGAAAGGATGCAGTCCACCATCAGGCTGAGCTGCGCATGCTGCTCGGTGCTGCCGAGGGGGACCACAGCGCGGTCATCCCGCTCGAGGTAGGCCTCGACCTGCATCCAGTTCATGTCCCTGATGCGCATGGCTCTGCCCT
>JAPPHR010000064.1 GCA_028820995.1 Rhodospirillales bacterium | reverse complement strand
CGACCTCGACCTTCATCATGGGCTCCAGCAGCGCCGGCGCCGCGCCCTGCAGGGCGTCGCGGAACGCCGAGCGCGCGGCGATCTCGAACGCGAGCGAACTGGAGTCGACATCGTGCGATGCGCCGTCGATGAGCCGGGCCTTGAAGTCGATGACCGGGAACCCGGCGACGATGCCGGCCTGGCGGGCGCCATCGATGCCCTTCTCGACTGCCGGGATGTACTCCCTGGGCACGGCGCCGCCCACGACCTCGCTCTCGAACGCAAAGCCGGCGCCGGGCTCCATCGGCTCCAGCACGACCTTGACGCGCGCGAACTGGCCGGCCCCGCCGGTCTGCTTCTTGTGCGTGTAATCGACCGTCGACTCTCGGCCGATGGTCTCGCGATAGGCGACCTGCGGCTGGCCGACGTTGGCGCCCACCTTGAACTCGCGGCGCATGCGGTCGACCAGGATGTCCAGGTGAAGCTCGCCCATGCCGCGGATCACGGTCTGCCCGCTCTCCGGATCGGCGGTCACGCGGAACGAGGGGTCCTCCTCGGCGAGCCTTGCAAGCGCGATGGACAGCTTGTCCTGATCGGCCTTCGTCTTGGCCTCGACCGCGACCTCGATCACCGGGTCAGGGAACTCCATCCGCTCCAGCACGACCGGGTGCACCGGGTCGCTCAGGGTCTCGCCGGTGGTGGTGTCCTTGAGCCCGGCGATGGCGACGATGTCGCCCGCCCGAGACTCCTGGATGTCCTCGCGGCTGTTGGCGTGCATGAGCAGCATGCGGCCGACGCGCTGCTTGCGGCCCTTGGCGCTGTTGAGCACCTGCTTGCCGGTCTGGATCATGCCCGAATAGACGCGCACGAAGGTGAGCGAGCCCACGAAGGGGTCGGTCATCACCTTGAAGGCGAGCGCCGCCAGCGGCTCGTCGTCGTTGCAACTGCGCTCCACCTCGTTGCCCTTGCCGGGCACGATGCCATGCACCGGCGGCACGTCGGTGGGCGCCGGCATGAAGTCGCAGACGGCGTCCAGGAGCGGCTGCACGCCCTTATTCTTGAAGGCGGAGCCCGTCAGCACGGGAACCACCCGGCCGGAGAGCGTGCCGATGCGGAGACACCGCTTGATCTCAGCCTCGTTCGGCTCCTCGCCCTCGAGGAAGCGCTCCAACACGGCGTCGTCCATCTCGACCACCGCCTCGATGAGCGCATGGCGGCTCGCCTCGGCCTCGGCCTTCATGTCATCCGGCACGTCGCCGACGGTGAATTCCGCGCCGAGGGTCTCCGAATTCCAGACGATGCCCTTCATCGCGATCAGGTCGACGACCCCGATGTGCTTCGCCTCCGTGCCGATGGGAAGCTGGATCGCGACCGGGTTGGCCCCGAGGCGCTCGCGGATCATCTCGACGCAGCGGGGGAAGTCGGCGCCGACGCGATCCATCTTGTTCACGAAGCAGATGCGGGGAACGTTGTACTTGTCCGCCTGGCGCCAGACCGTCTCGGACTGCGGCTCGACGCCCGCCACCGCGTCGAACACCGCGACCGCGCCGTCGAGCACGCGCAGCGAGCGCTCCACCTCGATGGTGAAGTCGACGTGGCCCGGCGTGTCGATGATGTTGATCCGGTGGTCACGCCAGAAGCAGGTCGTCGCGGCGGACGTGATGGTGATGCCGCGCTCCTGCTCCTGCTCCATCCAGTCCATGGTGGCGCTGCCCTCGTGGACCTCGCCCATCTTGTAGGACTTGCCGGTGTAGTAGAGCACCCGCTCGGTCGTCGTCGTCTTGCCGGCATCGATATGCGCCATGATGCCGATATTGCGATAGCGTTCGAGGGGTGTGGTCCGAGCCATTGTTCTTGTCCGCGAACGCCTGCGCCTACCAGCGGTAGTGCGAAAAGGCGCGGTTGGCCTCGGCCATGCGGTGCGTGTCTTCCCGCTTCTTGACGGCAACGCCGCGGTTTGCCGCGGCGTCGAGGAGTTCGTTGCTGAGCCGGTCCACCATCGTGGTCTCGGAGCGGTCCCGGGTCGCGCCGATAAGCCAGCGAATGGCGAGCGTCTGGCGCCGGTCGGGCCGTACCTCGGTCGGCACCTGGTAGGTGGCGCCGCCGACGCGGCGCGAGCGCACCTCCACCGCCGGCTTCACGTTGTCGAGGGCCTCGTGAAACACCCTGACCGGGTCCTGCCCGGTCTTGTCCCTGATCCGGTCGAGCGCGCCGTAGACGATTCGCTCGGCCGTCGACTTCTTGCCGGAGAGCATCAGCGAGTTCATGAACTTCGCCAGCACCACGTCCCCGTGGCGGGGATCGGGGTTGGTGGTTCGACGCTCTGCAGCGCGACGGCGAGACACCGGCCAGCTCCCTCTGTTGCGCTATTTCGGGCGCTTGGCGCCGTACTTGGAGCGCCGCTGGCGGCGGTCCTGGATGCCCTGGGTGTCGAGCGAGCCGCGAATGATGTGATATCGGACGCCCGGCAGGTCCTTCACCCGGCCGCCGCGAATCATCACCACCGAGTGCTCCTGCAGGTTGTGCCCCTCGCCGGGAATGTAGCTCGTCACTTCGAACCCGTTGGTGAGGCGGACGCGCGCGACCTTGCGCAGGGCCGAGTTCGGCTTCTTCGGCGTCGTCGTGTAGACCCGCGTACACACGCCGCGCTTCTGCGGGCAAGCCTGCAGCGCCGGCACCTTGTTGCGTGCGGCCGGCGCCGTGCGCGGCTTGCGAATCAGTTGGTTGATCGTCGGCATCGCGGCGGTTCCATGTTCAACAGACAGTGCGGCGCGTGCAGGTGGACCGGAGCAAGCGGCCACTGCCCGCTTCCCCGCCGCCGGCCTGCGCCGACCCATCGGAAACTCTCTCGATCACGAGGCGCGACGACGCGCGCCCTAGGACGCGCCGACCAACCTCGTCGGCAAGAGCGTGGCGCATCCTAGTGAGGCGCCTACCCACCGTCAAGCGGCAAGAACGGCCAAATTCGCAAGAAATTTCCTAATGGAATCGCGGGCTGGCGGGGGCCCGAGAGTGTATCGTAGCGGCGGAATCAGCCGGCGCGGAGAGACCCGTATGAACGTTCTGGTGGTGGGCTCAGGCGGGCGCGAGCACGCGCTCTGCTGGCAGCTGGCGGCATCGCCGCTGCTGGGTGCGCTCTGGTGCGCGCCGGGGAACGCCGGGATCGAGAACGAGGCGACCTGCGTGGCACTCGACCCCCTGGATTTCGACGGCCTGGTCTCGTTCTGCCGCGAGAAGGCGATCGACTTCGTCGTGGTGGGGCCGGAAGCGCCGCTCTGCGCAGGCCTTGTCGACCGACTCGACGCGGACGGCATCGCCGCCTTCGGCCCGCGTGCGGCCGCAGCCCGGATCGAGGGCTCCAAGGGCTTCATGAAGGATTTGTGCGCGCGCCACGGCGTGCCGACCGCCGCCTATCGGCGCGCAGCTTCGCTCGCGGACGCAGAGGCGTTCATCGCCGCGCAGGGCGCGCCGATCGTGGTCAAGGCCGACGGCCTGGCCGGCGGCAAGGGGGTCGTGCTCGCCGAGACGGAGGATGAAGCGCTGGATGCCGCGCGGGCCGCACTGGACGGCGCCTTCGGCGAGGCCGGCGTGGAGCTCGTGATCGAGGAGATGCTGGACGGCGAGGAGGCCAGCTACTTTGCCCTTGTCGACGGCGAGACGGTGCTGCCGCTGGAGACGGCGCAGGACCACAAGGCCGTGGGCGACGGCGATACCGGGCCCAATACCGGCGGCATGGGCGCCTACTCCCCGGCTTCGGCGATGACCCCTGCGCTCTGCGAGGAAGCGCGAACACGGATCGTCGAACCGCTGGTGCGGGGCATGGCGCAGGAGGGCACGCCCTATAACGGCGTCTTCTACGCCGGGCTGATGCTGACCGCCGACGGACCCAAGCTGCTCGAGGTCAACGCCCGCTTCGGCGACCCCGAGTGCCAAGTTCTCTTGCTCCGGCTCAAGTCCGACCTCCTGGCCGCGCTGATGGCCGCCCACGACGGCGAGCTCGGGGACTTCGATCTGCGCTGGCGGGACGAGGCCGCGCTCTGCGTCGTGCTCGCGACCGAGGGCTACCCCGGCGACTACGAGAAGGGCAGCCCGATTCGCGGTATCGACGCGGCCGAGGCCCTGGAGGACGTCACCGTGTTCCATGCCGGGACGGCACACGGCGATGCAGGCGTCGTCGCTGCGGGCGGGCGCGTGCTCGGCGTGACGGCGCTGGGCTCGGGCGTCGCCGCGGCCCAGCGCCTGGCCTACGACGCCGTCGACCGGATCGACTGGCCGGAAGGGTTCTGCCGCCGCGATATCGGCTGGCGGGCGGTCTGAACGCAAGCGATTCCTTGGCGAACCGGGTTGCGGGCCTATAATCGAATCGATGACCAGCGAGAACCGCCCGCTCGAGAGACAAGGCCCGGCGCAGCACGCGGCGCCGTTCGGCGGCGGTCTCAGCTTCCTGGGTGTGACGCCGCTCCGCCCCTGCCCCTATCTGCCGGGACGGCGGGAGCGCTCGATCGTCACGGCCCTCGCCGGCCCCGGAGCGGACCTGGCCTACGACGAGATGCTGCGCGGCGGCTTTCGCCGCAGCCACCTCGCGGCCTACCGGCCGGCGTGCCCCGGTTGCCGGGCCTGCGTCTCGGCGCGGGTCCGAGTCGGCGAATTCGTGCCGAGCCGGTCGCTGCGGCGGGTCATGGCGAGGAATGACGGGGTCTCGATGCGGGTAACGCCGGCACTTGCGAGGCCCGACCACTACGCGCTGTTCCAGCGCTATCTGGCGGACAGGCACCCTGACGGCGCGATGGCGGGTATGGGGCGCGAAGGCTACGGCGCCCTCGTCGAGGAAAGCGCCGTCGAGACCCGCCTCGCCGAATTCCGCTGCGCGGACGGGCGCCTCTACGGCGTCAGCGTGTTCGATGTGGTCGCCGACGGGCTCTCGGCCGTCTATTCGTTCTATGAGCCCTTGCGGGTCAAGGACAGCCCGGGCAGCTACATGATCCTGCGCCTCTTGAGCGAGGCTAGGGAGCGCGCCCTGCCCTACCTCTATCTCGGCTACTGGATCGACGGCTGCGACAAGATGGACTACAAGGCCCGCTTCCGCCCGCTGGAGGTGCATGGCGCCGACGGCTGGACTCTCCTGGACGCTCGGGACGGCGGCCAGGACGTCTCGAATTTCTGACCGCAACCATCCAGGGGAGACCCAAGGACATGAGCATGAAGATAGGACGACGCAGCCTTCTCAAGGGAACGGCCATTGCAGGAGCCGCCGTGGCGGCAGCGGCGGCATCGAGCTTCCCCGCGCCTGCGATCTCGCAGGGCAAGATGCAGCTCAAGATGGTCACGACGTGGCCCAAGAACTTCCCCGGCCTCGGCACCGGCGCGCAACGGCTCGCCGACCGCATCACCAACGGGACCGAGGGGCGCATCGAGGTCAAGCTGTTCGCCGCCGGCGAGCTGGTGCCGCCCTTCGAATCCTTCGACGCCGTCTCCCAGGGGACCGCGGACATGTACCACGCCGCCGAGTACTACTGGCAGGGCAAGTCCAAGGCCTTCAACTTCTTCGCCACCGTTCCCTTCGGGCTGACGGCGAGCGAGGTCGACGCCTGGATCTACCATGCCGGCGGCCAGGCGCTCTGGGACGAGCTCGGGGCGGAGTTCAACCTGAAGCCGCTCATGGCCGGTAACACCGGCGTGCAGTGGGGCGGCTGGTTCAACAAGGAGATGAACTCGGTCGAGGACTTCAAGGGCCTCAAGATGCGCATGCCGGGCCTCGGCGGCGAGGTGCTGCGCCGCGTGGGCGCCACCGCCATCGCGCTGCCCGGCGGCGAGATCTTCCCGGCACTGCAGTCGGGCGCGATCGACGCCACCGAGTGGGTGGGGCCGTGGAACGACCTCGCCTTCGGCTTCTACAAGATCACCAAGTACTACTACTGGCCCGGATTCCACGAGCCCGGCACGATTCTGAGCTTCGGCATCAACAAGGGTGTGTGGGACAGCCTCAGCGCCTCGGATCAGAGCCTGATCGAGACCGCTGCCGCCGCCGAGAACAGCTACGTCCTGGCCGAGTTCAACGCGCGCAACAGCGACGCGCTGGATACGCTCATCAACGAGCACGGCGTCGAGGTGCGGCAGGTGTCGGACGAGATGCTCAACGCGCTCGGCGAGGCGTCCGGCCAGGTGGTGGCCGAGGTCGGTGCCGAGGGCGGCCTCACGCAACGCGTCTTCGAAAGCCTGATCGCCTTCCGCAAGAAGGCGCTTGCCTACGACAAGCTCTCGAACCTGGCTTACGGGAACGCGAGGCTCCTTCCGTTCTCCTACGGCGGCTAGGCGCATATTCGGGGCGGGCGGTGCAGGCCCGCCCCGAACTTTGCCGGCCCGACGGGGCCGCCCCGCCGCCGGCACGGGGCGTGGGCGCGACACGCGTAAGGGCTCTTTTTGCGCCGGAGCGCCGGCCGCCTGAGATGCAATGCAGGCGATTCTCTCCGCGCTAGCGGCGCTTACACGCGTCATCGACGCCGCCAACGAGCACATCGGCCGCGTCGCATCGTGGCTCGCGCTCCTCATGGTGCTCCTCCAGTTCATCGTCGTGGTGATGCGCTACTTCTTCGGCGTGGGCTTCATCGCCATGCAGGAAGGGGTGATCTACCTCCACGGCACGCTCTTCATGGTGGGCGCCGGCTACACGTTGCTTCACGGCGGACACGTCCGGGTCGATATCTTCTATCGCGACGCGCGACCCCACCGGCGCGCGCTGGTCGACCTCCTCGGCGTCATCCTCTTTCTGCTGCCGGTCTGCGTGGTCATCGGCTGGGCGACCTGGCCCTATCTCGAGCAATCGTGGTCGGTGTTCGAGGGCTCGAAGGAGACCAGCGGCATTCATGCCGTCTATGCGCTCAAGACGATGATCCTGGTGTTCGTGATTCTCATGGCCTTCCAGGGGCTCTCGCTCGCGTTTCACGCGGTGCTGACGCTGGCCGGCCGCGAAACCCGGCACGACGCCGCTGCGGAGACGGGCGGCTAGGCCGCCTGACCCGTCATGGCCATCGGCGAAATCCTCGTCATCGTCATGTTCGTGACGACCTTCGCCTGCCTCCTGGCGGGCTTCCCGGTCGCCTTCACGCTCTCCGGCGTGGCTGCGCTGTTCGGGCTCTTCTCCTACGCCTTCGGCGTCTTCGACATCACCTTCATGCAAGCCATGCCGCAGCGCATCTTCGGCAACGCGATGTGGAACGAGGTGCTGATCGCGGTGCCGCTCTTCGTCTTCATGGGCGTGATGCTGGAGCGCTCGAAGGTGGCGGAGGAACTGCTGGAGGCCATGGGGCGGCTCTTCGGCGCCCTGCGCGGCGGGCTCGGGCTCTCGGTGATCGCCGTGGGCGCGCTGCTCGCCGCCTCCACAGGGATCGTCGGCGCCACGGTCGTCACCATGGGCCTGCTCTCGCTGCCGACGATGCTGCGGCGCGGCTACGACCCCAAGCTAGCGACCGGGGCCATCTGCGCGTCGGGCACGCTGGGCCAGATCATCCCGCCCTCCATCGTGCTGGTGATCCTGGGCGAGCAGATCTCCAACGCCTACGTCGATGCCCAGCGCGCCATCGGCAACTGGTCGCCGGAGCCTGTCTCGGTGGGCGACCTCTTCGCCGGCGCCCTGCTGCCGGGGATGGTGCTCGTCGGGCTCTACATGCTCTATCTGATGGTGGTCGCCTGGCTGCGGCCGGCGGCGGCGCCGGCCATCCCGCGCCACGAGCTGGGCGGCGACTGGCGCGAGGTCTGGCGGCGCACCGGTCGCGCGCTGGTGCCGCCGATCGTGCTCATCATCGCCGTTCTGGGCTCGATCCTGGCCGGCATCGCGACCCCGACCGAGGCGGCGGCGGTGGGCGCCGCGGGCTCGCTGATTCTCGCGGGCGCCCGGCTGGCGCCGAAAGACGGCACCAGGCTGGAGCGCAGCACCGGCGGCGCCCCGCTCTACGCCGCAGGCGGCGGCTTGATCGTGTTGATGATCCTGGCCAACCAGTTCGACCTGGTGGTTGCGCGGGCCGGCATCGGCGCGCCGACCGTGGTCGCCTTCATCTGCTGCGCGCTTCTCGTCTACGGCATCGGCACGAGCCTCTGGCGGGTCTGGCGCACGGGCGTCCTGGTGGCGGTCATGCGGTCCACCATGCAGATCAGCGCCATGGTGTTCGTGATCCTGATCGGCGCCGCCCTCTTCTCGCTGGTCTTTCGCGGCCTCGGCGGCGACGACATGGTGCACGAGGCGCTCTCGAACGTACCGGGCGGGGTCATCGGCGCGATGCTCGTGGTCATGCTGATCATGTTCGCGCTCGGCTTCTTCCTCGATTTCATCGAGATCACCTTCGTGGTGGTGCCGATCATCGCGCCGGTGCTGCTGCAGATGGACATCAACCCGATCTGGCTCGGCATCATGATGGCGGTGAACCTGCAGACCTCGTTCCTCACACCGCCATTCGGCTTCTCGCTCTTCTACCTGCGCGGCGTGGCGCCGCGCTCGGTCCGCACCAGCGAGATCTACCGGGGCGTCATTCCCTTCGTCATCATCCAGCTTGCGGCCCTCGCCGTGCTCGGCCTGTTCCCCGAGCTCACCACCTGGCTTCCCTCGATCGTCTTCGGTTGAGGCGCAAGCGCCCGCTAACGTTCCCTGGACCAGATCGTCACGACATCGATCAGCGCGTCCGTGAGCCGGGCGAGGTCAGTCTCGTCCATGGTGAGCGCAGGGGTCACGTAGACGATGTCGCCGAAGGGGCGGACCCAGACGCCCGCGTCGACGAAGCGCTCCTTGAGCCAGCCGATGCGGCTCATGTCGTCGAGCTGGATGACGCCGATCGCGCCCCGCGAGCGGACATCGACTACACCCGGCAACGCCCTTACCGGCTCGAGCGCGGCCGCGAGATGGGTTTCAATGGCGCGCGCCTGGGCCAACCGCGGCTCGCTCTCGAACAGGTCGAGCGAGGCATTGGCGGCGGCGCAGGCGAGCGGGTTGGCCATGAACGTCGGCCCGTGCATGAGGGCTGCGTCGGGGTCGTCGGAGAGGAAGGCCTCGAACACCCGCTCGCTCGCGACCGTGGCGGCGAGCGCCATGGTGCCGCCCGTGAGCGCCTTCGACAGCGTGACGATGTCCGGCACCACCGCCGCCTGCTCGCAGGCGAACATCGTCCCGGTGCGGCCGAAGCCGGTCATGATCTCGTCGGCGATGAGCAGCAGGCCGTGCTCGTCGCAGGCGGCGCGGAGCGCGCGCAGCGTCTCCGGCCCGTGGAAGCGCATGCCGCCCGCGCCCTGGACCAGCGGCTCGACGATGACCGCCGCCACGTCCTCCCCGTTGCGGGCGAGGTAGGCGTCGAAGGCGGCGATGCCCGCCTCGTCCTCGGGCAACCTCACGACGTGCTGCTCCGGCAGGGCGCCGGCGAACAGGCTGTGCATGCCCTCCTCGGGATCGCACACCGACATGGCGGCGAAGGTGTCGCCGTGATAGGCGCCCTGAAAGCTCACGAAGCGATGGCGCCCCTGCACCCCCTGGTTGAGCCAGTATTGCAGCGCCATCTTGAGCGCGATCTCCACCGCCACCGAGCCCGACTCCGAGAAGAACACTCGGTTGAGCGGATCGGGGAGCATGCCGGCGAGCCGGCGGGCGAGCGTGAGCGCAGGCTCGTTGGCGAGGCCGCCGAACATCACGTGGGGCATGCGCTCCAGCTGTTCGGCGACGGCGGCGTGGATGTGGGGGTGGTTGTAGCCGTGGCAGGCGGTCCACCACGACGCGATGCCGTCGACCAGCTCGCGCCCGTCAGCGAGGACGATGCGCGTACCCCTGGTGGCGGCGACGGGAAGCGGCGGCGGCACGGCCGCCATTTGGGTGTAGGGCAGCCAGACGTGGCCGTAGCCCTCGGCGAGCCAGCCGGGAACCGGCGGCGCAGAAGGATCGCCAGCCATGCGGCGCACCACGACGGAGGTCGAGAGCGCCGCGGCTTGCGCCCTAGACCGGCATCGGCGCGATGCCGAGGCGGGCGAAGAGGCGGCTGTCGCGGTCGCGCGCAGGGTTGGGCGTCGTCAGCAGCTCCGGCCCCACGAACACCGAGTTGGCGCCGGCCAGGAAGGCCAGCGCCTGCATCTCGTCCGACATCTGCTCCCGCCCGGCGGAGAGCCGGACCACCGAGCGCGGCATGGCGATCCGCGCCACCGCCACCGTGCGCACGAACTCGAAGGGGTCGAGTTCGTCTGCGCCGTTGAGCGGCGTGCCCTCGACCTGCACCAGCATGTTGATGGGCACGCTCTCCGGATGGGTCGGCAGGCTCGCAAGCGTCGCGATCATGTCGGCGCGGTCGCGCTTCGATTCGCCCATGCCGACGATGCCGCCGCAGCAGACGTTGATGCCGGCATCGCGGACGTGACCCAGGGTATCGAGCCGGTCCTGGTACGTGCGCGTGGTGATGATCTCGCCGTAGAACGATTCCGAGGTGTCGAGATTGTGGTTGTAGTAGTCGAGGCCGGCATCGGCGAGCCGCTGCGCCTGGGGGGCGCTCAGCATCCCGAGGGTGACGCAGGTCTCCATGCCGAGCGCCTTGACGCCCTCGACCATGTCGGCCACCGCGTCGAGGTCGCGGTCCTTCGGGCTGCGCCAGGCGGCGCCCATGCAATAGCGGGTGGCGCCGGCATCCCGGGCACGCCGGGCCTCGGCCAGCACCTCGTCGCGGGACATCAGCCTCTCGGCCGCGAGCCCGGTGTCGTAGCGCGCGCTCTGCGGGCAATAGGCGCAGTCTTCCGGGCAGCCGCCGGTCTTGATGCTCAGCAGCGTCGACATCTGCACCCGGTTCGGGTCGAAGTGGCGGCGATGCACGGTCTGCGCACGGAACATCAGCTCGGCGAAGGGCAGCGCAAGCAGCGCCTCCACCTCCGCCACCGACCAGTCGTTTCTGAGCATGGGCGCCGCACCACAGGGTGTGTCTGCGCCGATCGCCTCGACAATTTCCATGATCGTTCGTCTCCGGCCTTCGACCGGCGCAGGATAGGCCCGCCCGCCGCCGGGTCAAGGAATGCGCCCCGGAGAAGCCCCGTCATGAGCTTCATAAAGCATGTATGTTGTGGCGTTATACCAAATGAGGCATACAATATATTGGGCTTGGGTAGAGCAAACCGCCACAAGACTGGCAATATCCATTGACGGACGGACCGGCCGGCATCATGCTTGCCACGAAATAGACAAAATTTGGGTTCCGTGAGTTCGACTGCAGCATCCGCCGCGCTCGACGTCATCGAGCATTCCGATTTGGCCGCCGCGCGCCGCGTGGTGGATCAGGAGTCGCGCGCGCTTGCGCGACTCTCGGAGACGTTGACCGGGCGCTTCGTCGATGCAACCGAAATCCTCGCGGCCACCCAGGGCCGGATCGTGGTCTCCGGCATGGGCAAGAGCGGCCACATCGCCAACAAAATAGCGGCGACGTTCGCCTCCACGGGGGCGCCGGCGCTCTTCGTTCACCCGGCGGAGGCGAGTCACGGCGATCTCGGCATGATCACCGATGCCGACACGCTGCTGATGCTGTCGAACTCCGGCGAGACGACGGAACTCGCCGATCTCGTGAACTACGGAATGCGTTTCCGCATTCCGCTCGTCGCCATCGTGGGGAAAGCACCGAGCACGCTTACGGAAGCGGCCAGCGTCGCGCTCGTTCTGCCGGACGAGCCGGAGGCCGGCACGCTCGGCCTCGCGCCGACGACGTCCACCATCATGATGCTGGCCCTTGGCGATGCGCTCGCGGTCGCCCTGCTGGAGCGCAAGGGGCTGACGGCCGAGGACTTCAAGATCTACCATCCCGGCGGCAAGCTCGGCCGGCGGCTGGTACGGGTCGCCGACATCATGCACGCGGGCAGCGACCTGCCGCTCGTCCCCGCCGATACGGCGATGGCGGAGGCCCTGATCGTCATGACCGCGAAGCGTCTCGGCTGCGTCGGTGCCATCGACGGCAACGGTACGCTGGCTGGAATCGTGACTGACGGAGACCTGAGGCGGCACATGGACGCGCGCCTCCTGCAAAGACCGGTCGCCGACGTCATGACCACCGACCCGATCACGATTCATGCCGGCGCGCTCGGCGTGGAGGCGGTGCATCTGATGAATCGGTGCCAGATCACCAGCCTTTTCGTGGTCGAAGAGAAACGGCCGGTCGGCGTCGTGCACATCCACGATTGTCTGCGGGCGGGCCTCGCATGAGCGCCGAGGCGGGCCGCGGCGTACCGGCGGGCAAGCTCCGTTACTATCGGGCACATGCCGGTGCAGCCGGTGGCAGCCCAAGTCGATACAGCGGTTTCGTCGGCCTCATGCGCTATCTTCTGCCGGCGATGGCCGCCGCCCTGCTTGGCCTCGTCGTGGGATGGCCGCTCATCAGCGACGGCGGGGAAGGTCTGCACATCCCGTTGGCCAAGGAGGCGGGGATCGACGGCGGGCTGACGATGATCAACGCGAGCTATCAGGGAACCGACGCCAAGAACCGGCCCTACGCCGTGAGGGGGCGGGAAGCCCTCCAGCCCGAAAGCGATTCGCCCATCGTGCACCTCACCGGGGTCGAGGCCGACATCTTTACCGGTCAGGCAGAGAGCGGCATGCTGGCAGTATCGGCGAACGAAGGCCTGTACCAGCGCGATGCCGAGCGCCTCGATCTTGCCGGCGATGTCACGGTGCGCTCGGAGGCGGGGCATGAGTTCGTTACCGCCAAGGCTCTTGTCGACCTGCCGGCAGGAACCGCGAAGGGAAACGAGCCGATAAGCGGAAAAGGTCCGCACGGGCTGCTCGATGCCGGCAGCTTCGCCCTCCTCGACCGGGGGCAGGTCATGACGTTTGGCGGCCGGGTGCGGGTGACCCTGTTCCCGCATGCGGTGGGAGGATTGGATGGCTCGTCGGGAGAACGGGGCGATGAGAGCCGCGGATAGCCGGCACGGGCGGGCACTGCGCTTGCCGCGGATGGCCCTGCTCGCAGTCGTGCTCGCGGCGTCGTTTGCGCTGGCCGGCGCAGGCGCGGCGCAGGACGCGGATGACGGAGCCGGCGAGGCGAGCGAGGCGATCGAGATCACCGCCGATACGCTTGAAGTGCGGCAGTCGGAAAACATCGCCATCTTCGAGGGAAGCGTTAACGCGATTCAGGGCGACCTGGTTCTGAACGCCGACATGCTCACGGTCCATTACCAAGAGGCGGGGGGCGGTCAGGGCAACCTGGGAGTCTCGCGCATCGACGCCGAAGGGAACGTCGTCGTCACGTCGCCGGGAGAGACGGCGCAGGGGCAAAACGGCGTCTACGACGTCGAACAAGGCCGCATCGACCTCGCCGGCGGTGTGGTCCTGCACCAAGGCAACAACATCGTCGAGGGCGAGACGTTGACGATGAATCTGGAAACCGGGGTGAGCAGAGTGTCCGGCGCAGGCAGTACCCGCGTGCACGGCCTCTTCGTCCCGGAAGAGGAGGGCGAGTAGCGCGTGATCGGCAGCACGGCGACCGCCCCATGACATCGCCGGTGACCGTCGGCCTCGACGGCAGCCCGGCGACGCCCGTCGTCCTCGCCGGCGACCCGGGCCTGCGTGCCGACAACCTCGGCAAGAGCTTCAAGAAGCGGCCGGTCCTGCGCGGCCTCAGCCTGACGGTCCAGCGTGGCGAGGCAATCGGCCTGCTAGGGCCCAACGGCGCCGGCAAGACGACCTGCTTCTACCTGATGACCGGCCTAGTGGCGGCAGACTATGGCCGTGTCTTCCTCGACGGGCACGACATCACGGGGCTCCCCATGTACCGCCGCGCCCGCCTCGGCCTCGGCTACCTGCCGCAGGAGGCCTCGATCTTTCGCGGTCTCACGGTGGAGAACAACATCCGCGCGGTGCTGGAGGTGTCGATCCAGGAGCGCGACGAGCGCGAGCATGCGCTCGACGAGTTGCTCGCGGAATTCTCGATCACCCATCTGCGGCGCACGCCCTCGCTCGCGCTCTCGGGCGGCGAGAGGCGGCGGGTGGAGATTGCCCGGGCGCTCGCCTCGAAGCCGCGCTTCATGCTGCTGGACGAGCCGCTGTCGGGGATCGATCCGATCGCTGTCGCGGAGATTCGCGACCTCGTGGCCCATCTCAAGGACCGCAGCATCGGCGTGCTGCTGACGGATCACAATGTGAGGGAGGCGCTCGACATCGTCGATTGCGCCTACATCATCAACGACGGCACCGTGCTGATGGAGGGCGTTCCCTCGGATATCGTCTCACACGACGAGGTTCGCCGCGTCTACCTCGGCGATCGCTTCCGGCTCTAGGCATTTGTCGCTCACGGCAGCCGGCACTTCTGCGATTTCGCGCGCCTGTCGGCGCGACCGGCGCCTGCGCGGGCGCGCCGCATTCGCGGCGGGCCGCTGCCGCGGCCTGTCGCCCGTCCACCAGAGACGGACGTGCTCTAGGCCGCCTGTTTCGCCATCTCGGCGCGGCGCGCTTCGGTAGCGGCCGCGTCGAGCTCCAGCGCCTCGGTGAGAACCACGCCGTAAGCCTCGCGCGCATGCTCGCGGGTGCAGAAGTCGTCGAGCACGTCTTCCCGCACCTGCTCGGCCGGGCGCTCCAGCGGGTCGCCGTAGCCGCCCCCGCACGGGCCCAGGAAGCCGATGCAATCGCCTGCCTGGTTGCGCAGCCCGTGAAGTTTGGCCGGCAGGTCCTCGATCCGGTCCGGGTCCGCGATGTTGTACTTGATGAGGCGCCCGCCCCGGCCGGCGGTCCCACCGCGAAAGCCCCAGGGCGGGTCGTCGTGCCGGTCCGCCTCGTGGGTGAGGAATCCGGGCGTCAGATAGCGCTGCACCTTGATCACGCCGATGCCGCCGCGATGGCGGCCTGCGCCCGGCATCACGTCGTCGCGGAGCTCGTAGCGATCGCAGAGCAGCGGCAGGTGCATGCCGAGATCCTCGATCGGATTGTTGCGCGTGTTGCGCATCAGCTCCTCGATGGTGTCCGGCCCGTCCGAGCTGGGCCGCCCGCCGCAGGCTCCCTCGTTGACCTCGATGAAGACCCAGTACTGGCCGTCGGGCCTGACGCCTGAATAGGCGATCGCAGAAACATCGGCCGACGAGCCCGCGGTCACTTTTTCCGGAATCACCGGCGCAAGCGCCTTGGCGATGCAGTCGACCACGCGCTGGATCTGGTTGAAGCGCGCCTCGGCCGACGCCGGATACTCGGGATTGAAGATGGTGCCCTTGGGCGCGGTGACCTTGATGGGGCGGAACGAGCCCTCGTTCTGCGGCACGTGCTCGCTGATCGTCGCCGTGTCGAGCAGGAGCGCGCGGAAGGCGAAGAAGCAGGCGACCTTGGTCGAGCCCTCGAATGGCACGTTGAAGGCGGTCGGCACCTGCGGTGACGAGCCGGTGAGATCGACCTCGGCCGAATCGCCCTCGATGCGCACCGCGACCTTGACCGGGAGCGGCTCCTTGCGGTTGCGCCCGTCGTCGTCGAGGAAGCCCTCGGCCCGGTACTCGCCGTCGGGGATCGCCGCGATCTGGCGGCGCAGCATGCGCTCGGAATAGTCCATGAGCTGCTCGGTCGCGGTGAACACCACGTCCTTGCCGTGCTGGTCGATGAGCTCGACGAAGCGCTTGACGCCGAGCTCGACGGAGGCGACCTGGGCCTCGATGTCGCCCATCACCTGGCTCGGCACCCGGGTGTTGGTCTCGATGAACTGCCAGAGCGCGCGGTTGAGCGTGCCGCCCTCGTAGAGCTTCACGCCCTTGAACAGCATGCCCTCGGCGAACACGTCCGGCACGTCGATGATGAGGCCCGGCGTCGCCGCGCCGATGTCCACGTGGTGCGCTGTGTTGGCCGAATAGCCGACGAGCTCGCCGTCGTAGAAGACCGGCGCCACGGCGGCGATGTCCGGCGAATGGCTCGCGCCGTAATAGGGGTGGTTGTGGATCACGATGTCGCCGGGCTGCCAGGGGTCGTGCAGGGTCTCGTCGATCCCCCGCAGGTAGGCCGGGATGGAGCCGATGTGCATCGGCGTCGAATCCGATTCGCAGAGCGTGTTGAAGTTGCGGTCGAAGAGCCCGGCGCCGAGGTCCTCCGACTCCCTGATGATCGAGGAGTAGGACATGCGGTAGAGCACATGGCCCATCTCCTTCGCGATCGTGTGCAAGGCACCGCCGATCACCTGCAAGGTGATCGGGTCGACGTCGATCGGCTTGGCGGTCATGACGCGGCGACCTCCCTGACGTGCAGATTGCCCGATTGCGCGACCGTCGCCTCGTAGCCGGGCGGCACGATCGTGGTCGAATCGGTCTGGATGACGATGGCCGGGCCGTCGATATGCTGACCCGCCTTGAGCGCGCTGCGGTCGAAGCGCGGCGTCTCGTAGGAGCGGCCGTCGTCGAAGGTGGTGGCGCGGCGATAGAGCAGCGCGTCTTCGGGATTGCGGCCGCTGCCGGCCTCGGAGTCGGGCCAGCTGAGCGCGCCGATCCCGGCCGAAGCGACGACCCGGAGCGTGATGACCTCGACCTCCTGATCCTCGAAGGCGTGGCCGTAGTCCTGCCGGTGCCGCTCGTGGAAGCTCGCCAGAAGCTCCGCCCTGTTGTCGAGCGTGAGCGGGCCGTCCGGCATGGTGCCGCGCAGCTCGAAGCCCTGCCCCTGGTAGCGGCATTCGGCAACTCTGACGACGCGCTGATGCTCGGGCGCCACGCCATCCGCCCGCAGGGCATCGCGGGCGCGCTGCACCAGGGCATCGGTCTCGGCATTGAGGCCGTCGATCTCGTCCTGGCTCGCCTGGGTGAGCACGCAGAGCACCGAGCGGGTGAACTCGTAGCGCATGTCGGTGGCGAGCAGCCCGGTCGCGGCGTTGATCCCCGGCGCCGGCGGCACGATCACCTCGCGCGCGAAGACGGAGTGCGCGAGCGCCACGCCGTGCAGCGGCCCGGCGCCGCCGAAAGCGACCAGCGCGTAGTCCCGCGGGTCCACGCCCTTGGCGACCGAGTTGGCGCGAATCGCGAGCGACATGTTGGAGTTGATGACCCGGATCACGCCGAGCGCCGCTTCTTCGAGCGACATGCCGAGCGGGCCGCAGAGATTGTCTTCGAGCGCCTTGCGCGAGCGCGCCGGGTCGATCTCCAGGCCGCCGCCGAGGAACTGCTCCGGGTCGAGCCGGCCGAGCACCACCTGGGCATCGGTCACTGTGGGCTCGGTGCCGCCGCGGCCGTAGCAGGCCGGCCCCGGGTCGGCACCGGCCGAGCGGGGGCCCACCCGGAACGCCCCACCTTCGTCGACATAGGCGATCGACCCGCCGCCGGCCCCGATGGTGGCAAGATCGATCATCGGCGCCAGGATCGGGTAGCCGCCGACCTGCGTGTCTCTGGGGTTCATGATGCGGACCTCGCCGCCCGGCACCACGCTGATGTCCGCCGACGTGCCGCCGATATCGACCGTGATCAGGTTGCGCACGCCCGACATGTCGCCCGCCCACTGGCCGCCGATGACGCCGCCGGCGGGCCCGGACATGAGGATCGTCACCGGCCGCTCGGCCGCGCCGGTGAGCGTGGTCACGCCGCCGTTGGACTGCATGACGCGGATCTGGGCGTCGACGCCGTTCTCCTTCAGCGCCGTCGCCAGATTGTTGAGATAGAAGGTCGTGCGCGGGCCGATGAAAGCGTTCATCGCCGCCGTCGAGAAGCGCTCGTACTCCCGGATCACGTCAACCACCTCGGAGGAGCAGCTGACGTAGGCGTCCGGGATCACCTCCCTGACGATCTCCTTGGCACGCTGCTCGTGCGCATCGTTCAGGAAGGCGAAGAGGAAGCAAACAATGATCGCGTCCACGCCGCGCGCCTTGAACAGCTCGGCGGCGGCCCGCACCTCGTCCTCGTCGAGCGCGGTCTCCACGCTGCCGCCGGGCGGCAGGATGCGCTCGGTGATGGGCACGCGGTTGCGGCGCTTGACCAGCGGGCGCGATTGCCAGGGCACGTCGAACTGCACCGAGAAGTTGTGGGGCCGCTTGTGCCGCGCCATGTGCAGGATGTCACGGAAGCCCCGCGTGGTGAGCATGCCGACCTCGGCGCCGGAATACTCGATGACCGTGTTCGTCGCGATGGTGGTGCCGTGCACGATCTGCTCGATGGCGCCCGGCGCGACGCCCGCCTCGGCGCAAATCTCAAGGACGCCCTGGATGACTCCGCGCGACTGGTCCTCCGGCGTGCTCGGCACCTTGTGCACGAAGACCCGGCCGCCGCCATCACTCGCGTCGCCATCGGTCTCCAGGATGAGATCGGTGAACGTCCCTCCGACATCGACGCCGATTCTCGCCATGGTCCCCTGTCCCCGCGCATGCAATTCGCGGCCGTCGCGGCCGCGGGTCCGGCATCCTAACCCGGAACTCTCGCCAGGGTCATGGTCTGCGGGGCGCCTTCCGCACGGTCGGGGTGCGCGTTGCGGCGCGCGACATTGGACGGCGCGTCGCGGTCCGGCACCAGCGCCAGAGCCTCCTCTATCACCTCGGCGCCAGCGCCGGGGCGGTGGCCGCCGCCGCCGAGGGTCCGCCGCCAGGCGCGCCCGCCCGGCTGGCCCGCGAAGAGCCCGAGCATGTGCCGGGTCACGTGGTGGAGCGGCACGCCGTCTGCGCACATGCGGCGCACGTAGGGCAGCATGGAACGGGCGATCTCATGGCGGCTGGGCCGGGCATGCGCGGGCGCGGCAAAGATTCGTTGGTCGGCCTCGCGCAGCATGGCGGGCTCGGCATAAGCCGCACGCCCAATCATGGCACCGTCGACCATGCCGAGGTGTGCGTCTGCCTCATCGAGGCTCGCAACGCCGCCGTTGATGACCACCTCAAGCTGCGGCAGGTCCTGCTTCAGGCGGTAGACAGCGTCGTAGCGGAGCGGCGGGATCTCCCGGTTCTCGGCCGGGCTCAGGCCATCCAGCACGGCGATGCGCGCGTGCACGGCGAAGCTCGTCACGCCGGCAGCGGCGACCGTCTCGACGAAGCTCTTCAAGTCTTCGTAGTCGCCGCGCCCATCAATTCCGATGCGGCACTTCACCGTGACGGGGATATCGACCGCGCCGATCATCGCCCGCGCGCAGTCGGCCACGACGTCGGGGGTCTCCATGAGGGCGGCACCGAAGCGGCCCTTGCGCACGCGGGGGCTGGGGCAGCCGATGTTGAGGTTGATCTCGTCGTAGCCGAAGGCCTGGCCGACCTCCGCCGCGCGGGCCAGCGCGTCCGGTTCCGCGCCGCCGAGCTGGAGGCCCACGGGATGCTCCGCCTCGTCGAAGGCCAGCAGCCGATGACGGTCGCCCCGCAGCACCGCGTGCGCATGGATCATTTCGCTGTAAAGCAGCGTGCGCGCGCTGATCTGCCGCAGGAAGTAGCGGCAGTGCCGGTCTGTCCGCGCCATCATCGGCGCGACGCTCAGTCTGCGGTCGAGCCTGTTCACGCCTACTCGCTCCGGTGGCTCACCTCGATGCCACGGCGCACCACCCGAAGCGTGCCACAGGGCCGCTTCCAGCGACAGCTTGCGGGCGCGCCGGAATTGGGGCTAAAGCGTTACCGCACGCAAGGAGGGACCGATGAGCCAGATGCAGGCCGAATTCAGCGGGCGCAACGCCTTCGTCACCGGCGCGGGCGGCGGCATGGGACTGCAGATCGCGCGCGACCTGATCGCAGCCGGCGCGCAGGCGACGCTCTTCGACGTGAAGCCGGCACCGGACGACCTGCCTGCCGGCGCCCGCTATGTCCAAGCCGACCTGCGCGATGCGGAGGCCGTCGCCCAGGCGCTGGCCGGCTGTCACAAAGCAGCGGGCCGGCTCGACTACCTGGTGAATGCCGCCGGCGTCCTCCTGCTCGGCCGCGACCGCTCGCTGGTCGATATCGACCTCGGCGTCTGGGACGACGTGCTCGCGATCAATCTCAAGGGCGCGGCGCTCTGCGCCCGCCACGCGGTGCCGCTGATGAAGCGGACGGGCGGCGGCGCCATGGTGCACATCTCGACCATCCAGTGCGTGCGCGGTGACGATGCGCCCCAGGATGCCTACCAGGCCTCCAAGGCCGGCCTGATCGCCATGTCGAAGTCCATCGCGATCCAGTTTGCGGGCGACGGTATCCGCTCCAATGCCATATTGCCGGGGCCGACGCAGACGCCGATGCAGCAGCGCTGGATCGACAACCCCGCGCAACGGGAGGCGACGGAGGCGGCGGTGCCACTCGGCCGCATCGGCACCCCTCGGGACATGGCGAACGCCACGCTCTTCCTGCTTTCGGACGCGGCGTCCTTCATCACCGGAACCGAGCTGATCGTCGACGGCGGGGTGCTGGCTAAGCCTTAGTGACATGTTTCTGAATTTGATTCGCACACGGTCGGACCGCCGAGCGATCTCTCCGACCGCGCCTCTTTCACACGTCGTCATGCCCGTGTGTGGACGCCCCCGTTGATGCAAGCATTTTCTTTGGATGGT
>JAPPHR010000042.1 GCA_028820995.1 Rhodospirillales bacterium | reverse complement strand
GTGATGGAGATGCTGTGGGAGGTGGTTTATGCTGACGGCAGGCTTCACGCGTACGAAGCCAACCTTATCCGCCGGGTTGGCGGCTTGCTGCACATCACGGATCGGGAACGGGGGGAAGCGCGCAAGCGTGTTCTCGCCCGCGTTGGACAGGGAGCGGAGCGAGCGGCCTCCAGTTGAGGGACCGGCCGCGGCGCACGCACGAGCGAAGCACGGAGCACAAAGCGAATGACCTATCTCGTGACCGAGGCCTGCATTCGGTGCAAGTACATGGACTGCATCGAGGTGTGCCCGGTGGATTGCTTTTACGAAGGCGAGAACATGCTGGTGATCCACCCGGACGAGTGCATCGACTGCGGCGTGTGCGAGCCGGAGTGTCCAGTCGAAGCGATCATCCCCGATACTGCGGGCGACGACGACGAGGGGAAGTGGTTGGAGGTCAACCAAAAGTTCGCCGAGATTTGGCCCAACATCACGCGGAAGGGCGACCCGCCGGACGACGCTGACGACTACAAGGACGAATCGGGCAAATTCCAGAAGTATTTTTCTGAAAATCCGGGGGAGGGAGACTAGCGGGCCGGGCGAAGCGCTGGAAAACGCGGCCCGGTTATGCTATTAGGCAAGAACTTGCGGCGGGCGATTCGCGCCCGGCCCGAAACGGCGGCCCGCTGAGCGGCCGCCGTTGATGTGAGGGCCCTCGGGCGCGGCCGTTTCTCGATCGGACAGGGAATTTGGGACAAAGTGAGCAGCAAGGCGCCGACCAAAGCGAAGACTTCCACTAAAGATCGATCCTCCGCCAAGGCCCGAAAGGGCTCTTCCGCCTCCCCGAGTACCGCAGCGCGATCCAAGGCGTCGGCGCGCTCCAGGGCGACGATCAAGAAGTCGACCGGCACGGCGGGCAGCGTGCGGCGTGCGCCCTCGCGACGGACATCGAAGCAGCCGGAGGACAAGGAGGGGGACACGGTGAAGCCCCAGGCAGCGGCCAACGGTGCGAAGACCGCCAAGACCGCCAAGACGAGCAAGACCGCAAGCGGAGCGAAGGCCAAGCGGACCGCGAAGGGCAGCGCCGCCGACAAGGCGGGCGCCGCTTCTGCCGAGGCACGGCGGAAGAAGAAGGCGCCGACCGAAGTCAACGGCTTCGCCGTGGGCGATCATGTGGTCTATCCCGCCCACGGAGTCGGCCGGATTACCGGGATCGACGAGCGGACGGTGGGGGATCAGACCCTGCAAATGTTCGTCGTGGCCTTCGAGAAGGACAAGATGACCCTCCTGGTGCCGACCGATAAGGTCGATTCGGCCGGCATGCGCCGACTGAGCTCGCGGGAGACCATGGACGCTGCCATAACGACCCTGCGCGGGCGGGCACGGACACGCCGCGTCATGTGGAGCCGGCGTGCGCAGGAGTACGAAGCGAAGCTGAACTCCGGCGATCCGGTGTCGATCGCGGAAGTCGTGCGGGACTTGCATCGCAATGTCGGCCAGCCGGACCAGAGCTACAGCGAGCGCCAGATGTACGAGGCGGCGCTGGATCGCCTGGCACGCGAGTTCGCTGCGGTCGACAACACCGATACCGAGCAGGCCGCGAACAAGCTGGAGGACGTCCTACGCGCGGCGTAGGGGTCGTCCTCCCTGCAACCAAGTGGGCTGCCCCACCAACGAACGGTTCGTAACGATCCGATCCGGCGGGCGAGTCTGGGCCGTCGGCGCAATCCATGGTGAAGCGGAGAGGCTCGCGGCGCTGCATGCCGCGATCGAAGAGCGCTTCGAGCCGGGCGATCGCTTTGTCTACCTCGGCAACTACTTGGGTCACGGCAACCAGGTAGCCGCGACGCTCGACGAGTTGGTGGCCTTCCGCGGCGCACTGTTGGCTGTGCCGCACATGAACGTGTGCGACGTGGCCTACCTGCGCGGCAGCCAGGAGGAGATGTGGCAGAAGCTGTTCCGCCTGCACCTCTCCGTCGAGCCGGCGAGCGTGTTGCGCTGGATGCTGGATCGGGGCTTGCAGCAGACCCTCGCGGCCTATGGTTGGGGGGCGGCCGATGCGCAGGAGCGAGTCAGCAACGGTGCCCAGGAGATCGCGCGCTGGCTAAGCGAATTGCGCTCTAGAGTGGAGCAGTACCCCGGGCACCTGGAATTGCTCGCGAGCGTACGGCAGGCGGCCTTTACCGACGATGGCGCCCTGCTATTCGTCAATTCGGGACTCGATCCCTCGCGCCCAATCGACGCGCAGAGAGACGCCTTCTGGTGGGGCGGCGATCAGCTCGCGGCGCTGACCCAGCCCTACGCCGACTTCAAGAAGATCATCCGCGGTTTCGATCCGTCGCAGGGCGGAGTCAGCCTGGAGGACTACGTTGCTACGGTCGACGGCGGCGCAGGGTTCGGCGGAACCCTCACTGCCGCCTGCTTCGACGGCGAAGGCAACGCGCTTGACCGGATAGACGTGTAACGATTTACACTCTGCCGTCGGTAGGCGAGGGGCGCGATGTCCTCTGCAGGTCGGGCAGCCATGGATTTAGACGGCGCGATCGAGGAACGGATGGCGGCTGCCACCGTGTGGGCGCTGCCGGCCCGCTGGTACAGAGACCCCGATATTTACCAGGCCGAGCGACGGCGGATATTCTCGCGCCAGTGGCTCTGGATCGGCCGCGAGGAGGAGGTCGGCGAGCCGGGACAGTACATGACGGCCGCCCCCGCGGATTTCCCGATCTTCGTGCGCCGCGGCGAGGATGGCGCGTTGCACGGCTTTCACAATGTCTGCCGGCATAGGGCGTCCAAGCTGCTCACGGAATCGAGCGGGCGCTGCAGAAGTATCGAATGCCCTTACCACGGCTGGCGCTACCGCTCTGACGGCTCCCTCGATCATGTGCCGCTGTTCGGCGAGGCGCCGGATTTCCCGAAGGACGAGCTGTCACTGTTCCCCATCTCCGTCGAAGTCTGGCGCGGCCTCGTCTTCGTCTGCCTGGACCCGGAGGCCGCGCCGCTCATCGAGTGGCTCGGCCCTATCGAGGACGCGGTCGAACGATCGGCACCCACGGAAGCCGCCTTCGGACGGCACCTGGAGTTTCTTGTCGACTGCAATTGGAAGACCTATGTCGACAATTACCAGGAGGGCTATCACATCCCTCCGTTGCACCCCGGATTGCACCGTGATCTCGACTGGAAGCGCTACCGGGTCATCAACTTCGAGGGCGGCAGCCTGCATGACGGGCCGCCCAAGGGGAGCTCGAACCATCCCGGCGCTTTCGGTTGGCGTTTCCCCAATTTTGCGTTCAACTCGTACCCGGACGGGCTGTCTTTCATGCGTATGGAGCCGGTCGGCCCACGCCAGACACGCCTTGTCTATGACTACTGGAGGCCGGAGTCGGTCAGCCAGGAGGACTTCGAGGCAACGCTGGAATACGGCGTCCAGGTGTCGAAGGAGGACCAATGGATCACGCCGATCATTCAGGAGAACCTAGAGGCCGGCGTATACGAAAAGGGCCCGCTCAGCCCGCTCCACGAGAACGGCGTGTTCTACTTTCACGAGATGGTGCGCCAAGCCGTCGGCTCCGCAGCGTAAGGCGGCAGTCCCGTTCGATCCGCGTCACCTGGGGCGACGGCGCCGCCGGGACCTTCCACCACCTCTGGCTTAGAGACAACTGCGGATGCCCGCAGTGCCGCCACCCCGATACCCTTGAACGAATTCTCGATCCGCTCTCCGTGCCGGCCGATCTCGAGGCCGCATCGGTCTCGATCAGCGATGCGGGCGGCCTCCGGGTCGAGTGGCAGCCTGGCGGCCACGTTAGCGACTACGACGCGGACTGGCTCAGGGGGCATCGCGGCGGAGCGAGCGATCGTTCGCATTGCGGCCCGGCGCCGGCCATGTGGGGCGCTGAGCTCTCGAAGGCGATGCCGGGCGCCGATTACGGGGACGTCACGGGCAGCGACGATGCTCTGATGACGTGGCTTCGTCTTCTGCGCGACTTCGGTGTCGCCGTCTTGCGCGGCACGCCGCGAGAGCCGCTGAGCGTCCTGGCGCTGGCGGGCCTTATCGGTCCGGCACGGGCGACAAACTTCGGCGAGCATTTTGATGTCGTCTCGAAGCCCGATCCCAACAGCAACGCCTACACCGCGCTGGGGCTGCCGTGCCACACCGATCTTCCCAACTGGGAGCGGCCGCCCGACTATCAGCTGCTGCATTGCCTGGAGAACGACGCCGAGGGCGGCGACTCGGTCCTGGTGGACGGCTTCCGGGCGGCGGACGAGTTGCGCCGGCGCGAGCCCGCGGCCTACCGGCTGTTGACCCGGTTCCCCATCGATTTCCGCTTCCAGGACGACGAGTCGGACATTCGCTTCCGCGCCCCCACCGTCGCCCTGGACGAGGCCGGTGCGGTCGCCGAGGTGCGGTTCAACTTCGCGGTGATGGACGCGATCAGCGCCCCGCCGGAGCGCGTCGGCGCGTTGTGCCGCGCGCTGCGCGCCTTCGCCGTGGTGATCCGCGATCCGGCGCTGGAATGCCATTACCGGCTGAATCCGGGCGAGCTGCTGATTTTCGACAACCGCCGCGTCCTGCACGGGCGCGCCGCGTTCGACCCCTCGACCGGCCGGCGGCACCTGCAGGGCTGCTACGTGGACCGGGACCAGCTCTTGAGTCGCATTCGCGTGTTAGAGCGTTCTGCTTCCCTGCAGTAGGGGCAGGGCGCCTCAGTTGAACTCGCGCTCCAGGGCCTCGGCGAGCTCGAAGATATCCACGCAGGCGCCGTGGTGCGCGACGTTGAAGATCGGCGCCTCCGGGTCGGTGTTGACCGCGATGATGGTGTCCACGTGCTTCATCCCGGCCAGGTGCTGGACCGCGCCCGAGATACCCAGCGCCAGGTAGAGCGAGCAGTTGGCCGCAATCGTGCCGGACTGGCCGACCTGGTGCGCCTTGGGCAGCCAGCCCGAGTCCGCGACCGGGCGCGAACAACCGAGAGTGGCGCCCAGCCGCTCCGCGAGCGCTGCGAACTGGGGCAGGTTCTTGTCCTCGCCGAGAGCGCGCCCGACCGAAAGGATGAACTCCGCCTTGCCGATGTCCACGTCGGCGGGCGGGGCCGGCAGATAGTCGATGTGGCGGCCGGCGCCAGCTACGGCGTCGAGCTCGACCGTGAACGGCATGACGCTCGCGTTGCCGGCTTCTTCCGGGGCCTTGAACGTCGCCCCCCGCAGCGTCAGCACGATCACGGGCCTGTCGGGGAAGGCGAGGTCCATGCAGATCTTGCCGCCATAGCCGCTCCGGGTCGCGATGGGCTCGCTGCTCTCCACCGAAAGTCCGAAGACATCGGACGCGAAGCCTGAGCCAAGACGCGCCGCGACCGCCGGCCCGAAGGCCATGCCGGCTGCCGTGTGGCCGATGAGCACCAGCCGCGCCTGCCGCGCCTCGGCGACGGCGCATACGGCCTCCTCATAGAGCGCGGGATCGAAATGCGAGTCGGGCGAAGCCACGGTGACGATCTCGTCCACGCCCTCGCGATTGGCCGCGACGGCGAGCGCGTCCGCGTCCTGCCCGATGACGAGGACGGTCAGCGGCCCGCCGAGCCCGTCCTTGACTGCAGCGGCAGCGCCGATCATCTCCAGCGTGACATCGCGCAGGTTGCCGTCGAAGTGCTCGGCGACGACGAGGATGCCGGTCATCACACGTCTCCCCGTTTCTCGCGAACGATGTCGGCGATGGCCTTGGCGACCGCTGCCGCATCGCCCTCGATCATCGCCGCGCGCCCGGTCTTGGGCGGCTCGTACAGCCGGCGCACCACGGCACCTGCCTGATCGAGGCCAACGTCCGCGCCATCCACCACCGCGATGGGCTTCTTCCTGGCCTGCTTGATCATGCGCATGGTGGCGTAGCGCGGCGTGCTGCCCCCGGTCTGCACGGTGAGCAACGCCGGGGCCGGCAGCGAAAGCTGCTGGCGCATGCCGCCTTCGAGCTCGCGGGTGACGGTCATCGAGTCAGAGCCGTCCCACTCGATACCGAGAACGACGGCCGCGTGGGGCAGGTCCAGAATTCGGGCGAGCGCCGAGCCCGTGGCGCCGTGGCCGAGATCGGCGGACTGCGCGCCGGTCAGCACGATATCCGGCGATTCCTGCACGGCTACGCCCGCGAGCACCCGGGCGACGGTCACCGGGTCGGCGTTACGCAGGCTTTCGTCCCACACCCGGACTCCCCGGTGGGCGCCCTTGGCGAGTGCGCGGCGCAGGGTGTCCTCGGCGTCCTCCGGCCCGATGGTGACGGCGACCACCTCGCCCGCGTCGAGCTTCTCGGTCAGCAGCAGCGCTTCCTCCAGCGCTGCCTCGTCCCACTCGTTCAGCTCGTGCTCGAAGTGCTCGTCGGCGATGGTGTGTGCGTTCTCGTCGATGGCGAAGTCCGGGTTCAACTCGCCGACTCGCTTGACCGCGACGAGCACGCGGGGGCCGTCCTTCTCCGGCACCTCGTAGGGCGGCAGCGTCGCCGCGCTCACCGGCGACGCGCGCCACGGGCCGGCAGCGGGCTCCGCTTCCGCCTCCGCCTGCTCGACAGCTGCCTCCGCCGCTTCAGGCGCAGGGGCCTGCGACGCGGCGGCTGCAAGCGTAGGCGCCCGCTCTGCAAGCTCGCTAACCACGCGCTCGGTCACGGCATCGGCCAAACGGTCGGCGAGGCGGTCGGCCACGGCGTCGGCGATGCGAACCGCTGCGGCCTCGGCGATGCGATCGACGAGCGCCGGCACCTCCTTGAGGTCGATGCTCTTCAGGTCGATCGCCTCGGCCAACAGCTCAGCCAGGTCCTGAACGACGAAGTCGCCCTCGTGGCCGCTGGTCTTCCGCGCGTCCTCGAACATGGTGATGTCCTTGGGGCAGCAAACGACGAAGGCGTCGAGATTACCGAGAGACGCCGCCTCGTGCATCCGGTTCTCGGCGGGCCGTTCCCTGCCGACCGGATCGGGCATCCAGATGCGCCCGCCGCCCGCGCCGCAGCAAAACGAATTGTCGCGGCAACGCGGCATGTCGATCAGCTCGCAGCCGATCAGCTCCAGCACCCGGCGTGGCTCGTCGTAGTGGCCGTTGAGCCTGCCGAGATGGCAGGGGTCGTGGAGCGTCACCCGCTTGCCGAGGGGCTTCACGACCTTGAGCTGCCCATCCTCCAGCAGCTTCGCGAGGACGCTGGTGTAGTGGCGGATCGGCGCCACGTCGCCGAAGTCGGGATACTCGTTGCGGATGGTGTTGTAGCTGTGCGGGTCGGTGGTGACGATGGCGTCGAACTGTTGCGCTTCCCCCATTGCCGCCAGGTTGTGCTCGGCCAGCGATTCGAAGAGCCCTTCCTCGCCGACCCGGCGCACATCGTTGCCCGCCGTCCGCTCGCTCTCGTAGAGCAGGCCGAAGTCGAGGCCGGCGGCACGGAAGATTCGCGCGACCGTGCGCGAGACGTCCTGGTTGCGCGGGTCGTACGAGGCGTAGTCGCCCACGAACCAGAGGTGCTCGGCGGGCTCGGCGCGGATGTCCTTGACCGGAAACTCCAGCGCCGCGGTCCAGCCGCCGCGGGCACGTGGGCTCTCGCCAAAGCTGTTGCCGCGATTGGCGATCATGTCGAGGGTGTCGCGGAGCTGCTGCTCCATTTCGCCTTCCTCGACGAGCTGGCGCCGCATCTGCACGATCATCGGCGGGTGCTCGATGCCGACCGGGCAGATCTCCATGCAGGCACCGCAGGAGCGGCAGGACCAGAGAGTCTCCGCGTCGATCACGTCGCCGATCAATGACGCGCCGTTTGCGCCCGGCCTGAAGGCGCTCAGCGCGGCGTGGGTGCGCAGGTCGAGGATCAGGTCGCGCGGGCTGAGCGGCGCACCGCTGGCGGTGGCGGGGCAGGCCTCGTGGCAGCGGCCGCACTTGGTGCAGGCATCGAGGTTGAGCAGGTCCTTCCACGAGAACTGACCGATGCTGCCGATCCCCACGTCGGGCTCGGCGTCGTCCGCTGCCGCGGCTCCCGCGAGAGCCGGCTTGGGCAGGCGGCGCAGGGCGAGTGCGTCGCGGGTCGAGAGCGAGCCGAGCACGGCGATGATGTGCTTCGCCTTGGTCCAGGGGATTGCCGCGATAAAGGCCAGCGCCGCGATGCCGTGAATCCACCAGTTGGCCCGGCGCACGGCGGCTGCTCCCGCCTCGTCCATGCCGAGGCCCAGGAATATCTCGGCGAGCACCCAGCCGACCGGCGACCATGCTCCCCAGGCAGGCTGATCCATGGCAAGCCGCACCCCTTCCTGAAGGAAGCCGGTCACCCCGATCAACAGCAGCGCCCACAGGAACAGGGCGTCATCGCGCAGCCAGGCCCGGGCGCGCGGTCTCTCCTCGGTCTCGCCTCGGTACTCCCTCCGGTAGGCGAGCTTGGCGGGGCGGATCTTCCATCGGCGCCACATCATGTAGACGCAGCCGACGATAAGGCCCAAGCCGGCGAGATCGGCAATCAGGCTGAAGGCGAGATAGAAATCGCCGTGCCAGAAGGTGAAGCCGAAGAAGGGCTCCGAGATGTCGTACTCGACCGTGATGATGCTGGTCGCGGCGAGCAGCAGGAGAAAACCGTACATGATCGGCGTGTGGGCGTGGCCTGCCGCACGATCGCGCCGGTGCACGGTCCGTTGCGAGAAGACGTCGAACACCATGCGCCAGAAGCCGCGCCAGGGATGGACCGGAACCGGGCTGCGGCGCGCGCGCGCGTAGCGGTAGACGTGCCAAGCGACGCCGGCTGCGGCCACCGCCATCGCCGCGCCCGCCACCACGAAGAAGAGCGTATGGCCGAGGGAGGTGATCTCCCAGAAGAGCTCGCGGGTCTCCACAGGCTCACCCGGCCTTCACGAGGCCTGACCGCTAACCGCCGAGATAGACCTTGCGGACGTGCTGGTCGTCGCGAATCCGCTCCGCCTCGCCTTCCAGCGCGACGCGGCCGGTCTCCAGCACATAGGCGTAGCGCGCGAGCTTGAGCGCCAGTTCCGCATTCTGCTCGACCAGGACCACGGGCACGCCGCGCGCGTTGATGTCGACGACAATCCTGGCGATCTCCTGGACCATCACTGGCGAGAGGCCGAGCGAGGGCTCGTCGAGCAGCAGCAGCTTGGGCCGCGCCATGAGCGCCCGGCCGATCGCCAGCATCTGCTGCTCGCCGCCGGAGAGCGTCTTGCCGTACTGCGTGCGCCGCTCCTTGAGCCGCGGGAAGCGCTCGTAGACGGCTTCGAGGTCCTGCTTGATCCCGTCCTTGTCGCGTCTGAGGAAGGCGCCCGTGTTGAGGTTCTCGAAGACCGTAAGCTCGGGGAAGACATGCCTCCCCTCGGGCACGTGAGCGATGCCGAGCTTGACGACCTGGTCGGGAGGAAGCCGGTCGATGCGCGTACCGTCGAACCAGATCTCGCCCGCGCTGGCGCGCACCAGGCCCGAGACGGTGCGCAGCGTCGTGCTCTTGCCTGCGCCGTTGGCCCCGATCAGCGTCACGATGTCGCCCTCGTCGACCTCCATCGAGACGGCGCGCAGCGCTCTCACCTTGTTGTAGTGGACGGACAGCGACTTGATTTGAAACAGCATTCAGGCCGTTCCCAGATAAGCTTCGATCACCGCCGGGTCCGAGCGAATCTCCTCGGGCGTTCCCTCCGCCAAGAGCTCGCCGAAGCTTAGCACCGTGATCTGGTCGCAAAGCCCCATGACGGCCTGCATGTCGTGCTCGACCAGGAGAATGGTGACGCCTTGGCTGCGCACGCGCTCCACCAGCACCATCATCTGCCGCGTCTCTTCGGGGTTCATGCCAGTGAAGGGCTCGTCCAGCAGGATGAGCTTGGGCTCGGCGGCGAGCGCGACCGCGATGCCGAGGGCCCGCTGGTGGCCGTGCGGCAGGTTGACCGTGTCGTCGTCCTGACGATCGCCCAGGCCCATGAACGCGAGTATTTCCTTCGCGCGCGTTTCCGACTCCCGTTCGGCGCGCCGGCTGGTGCCGAGCAGGGCGCTGAAGGGCCCCACCTGGGAGCGCATGTGGCAGCCGATCAGCACGTTCTCCAGGACCGTGAGTTCCTGAAACAGCGTGGTCGCCTGGAAGGTGCGGACCACGCCCCGCCCCGCGATCCGGCTCGGGCGCAGCCCGGAAATCTTGCGGCCGCCGAACGCGATGTCGCCCGCGGTCGGCTTGTAGTAGCCGCTGATGACGTTGAAGGTTGTGGTCTTGCCAGCGCCGTTCGGGCCGATCAGTCCGTGAATCTGGCCCTCATCGACGGTGAACGAGAGGTTGTTCACGGCGGCAAGGCCGCCGAAATGCCGGGACATCTCGCGAACTTCGAGCAAGCTCATCGTTACCGTCGTGTGTCGGACTCGCTACCGTGACGCCATCAAGCGTAACCCCGCGTTGCCCGCTGCGCCACAAGAGATCGCTGCCGGCGGCGTTGCGGTTTGAAGATGTGGACGGAATTGCTCAGGAGCCGGCGGCAGCGCGCAGAGCGTGCTCCAGATCGGACCGCAGGTCGGTCTCCGCTTCCAGCCCGACCGAGAGGCGCACGAGGCCATCGCCGATCCCGAGCGTGGCACGAGCATCGGCGCCGATCTTCTGATGCGTGGTGCTGGCGGGGTGAGTGGCGAGGCTCTTGGCGTCGCCCAGGTTGTTCGAAATATCGATCAACTCCAGCGAATCGAGGAAGCGGAAAGCGGCGTCTCGGCCTCCCGCCAGGTCGAACGCGATCACGCTGCCGCCCCGGCTCATCTGCTTCGCCGCCAGCGCATGCTGGGGATGGCTCGGCAGACCCGGGTAATGGACGGCCGCGACCGCCGGGTGGCCCTCGAGGATCGCCGCGAGGCGCGCCGCCGTCTCGCACATGCGGGTCGTGCGAAGCTCCAGCGTCTCCAGTCCCTTGAGCATGACCCAGGCATTGAACGGGCTCATGACCGGCCCCGTGGTGCGTATGAACGGCACCAGGTCGTTCGCGAAGAATTCGTCGCTTCCCAGAATGGCGCCGCCGAGGGCGCGGCCCTGGCCGTCTATGTGCTTGGTCGTCGAATAGACCACGATGTCGGCGCCAAGCGCGAGGGGGCGCTGGACCATCGGCATGCCGAGCACGTTGTCCACGATGACGCGGGCGCCGACGCTGTGCGCCAACGCCGAGACCGCGGCGATGTCGACGATCGCCATGGTGGGATTGCCGGGGCTTTCGAGGAAGACGCAGCGGGTCTCCGGCCTGAGCGCGCGCTCCCATGCACGCAAGTCGGTACCGTCCAGGAGATCGGTCTCGATTCCGTAGCGCGGCAGCAATTCGTCGATCACCACGTGGCACGCGCCGAACATGACGCGTGAGGCGACGACGTGATCGCCGGCCCGCAGCTGGCTCATGAGCGACGCGAAGACCGCCGCCATGCCCGTTGCCGTCGCCTGGCAGGCGTCCGCGCCCTCGATCAGGGCGAGGCGGTCCTCGAACATGGTGACGGTGGGGTTGCCGAAGCGTCCGTAGACGTAGCCCGCCTCGTCTCCCGCCGTGCGCGCGTCGCCTTGCGCGGCCGTCTCGTAGACGAAGCCCGAGGTCAGATAGAGCGCCTCGCTGGTCTCGCCATGATGCGAGCGCTCGGTCCCGCCCCGCACCAGTTGGGTCGCGGGTGCCCACGCCCGCTCGCGTTTTCTCCGCTCCATATGCAAAAACCCCGGCCGCGCTGGCCGGGGTTCCCTCCCTTCGACCTTTTAGCGCGTTTGTTTAGCGTGGCCGCAAGCCGGTCGCTCAAATCGCCACGTAAGTGCACTAGAGACCACGGCGGCGCGCGCGTCAAGCAAACTAATCTGTCAGGTCGTCGTTCAGTCGGAACTGCGCCCCACGAATTCGGCGAGCGCCGGCCAGTCGCGCCAGATGTCCACCATCGATTCGACGCGGTGATTGGCCAGTCCGCGCACCGAGAGCCGGAAGAAGCACATGTAGCGAATGTCGCCGGAAAGGTTCGGCGATGCAGCGTGGGCGAGCTGGTAGTGAGCGAGAACGACGTCGCCCGCCCTTCCCGTGATGGGGACGGGCCGGGGAAGACGTATCCCGGATGTCGTCACATCGCCTTGTTTGAGGGAACTGACGCCGTGATCCCTGAAGTACCGTTCGAGCTTGCGGTGCGTGCCTGGCCAGACAGTAAAGTTCCCGCTCAGGGGCTCATCGACATCGCTCAGCATGACGCCGAGGAGAAGCGTGAACCCGTACACGACGCCGTCGTCGGGCAAGCCGTTGTACGGCGTGTGGTAGCCATCCAGGTGTGGAGCGTCGAGCGTTCGCGGCGTTCCTTCGGGCCGGGGAAAGCGGAGGGCGATCTGGCATTCCCTCGGCCTCTCCACGCGGCGCACCCCCACCAGCGAGCGCACATGCGACCAAGCGCCTGGGTTCGTCGCAAGGCGAAGCAGACGTGGGTCCTCAACGAGCTCTTCGCAGAACGACCGGGAGTTCATGCGCGCGACGTCGCGTTGGTCGATTCCAGCCCCGAGGGAGTGATTGATGGCCCGCCGGGCGCGGCGAACGAGCTTCGCCGGAACCGCAGACGCGACATGCACGAAGCCTTGCTCGACGAAGCGCCGCTTCTGCGTGTCCGAGAACGGGTCCGCCGGCCCTGACTGGGCTCTCTTCATGCGCTGCGTTCCAGTCCTGACGCGCTCATTCACACGGAACGTTGGCCGTGCCGGAAGCCGGGCGCTATAGTGCGCGCGGCCCGGTGGCAACGGTACCATGGCGCCGTTGTTCGGGCCGGTCGGAGCGTGGCGCAGCCTGGTAGCGCACTTGACTGGGGGTCAAGGGGTCGGCGGTTCGAATCCGCCCGCTCCGACCATTTACCTGCAAGCCGGAGCGAGGAGTCTGCGCGTCGCGGCGGGGCAGGGAGGCCGGGCCGGCGCGCCCAGCAGGACTCAAACCCGCGACCCCTTGATCAGGAAGCCGGCATTCTGCCAGCGATTCCGAGGTCCTTAGACAAATTCGGGTCGTCTGGATCCCTTTATCTATCAACGGGTTGTAAGACAATCATTTAAGAGTTGCCTGCCGCATAAGAAACAGTCTCGCCAAGTTGAATGGCGGCTAATGCCAGCCACCGCCGAACAACGGGGCAGGAGATCAGCTGCGTTCCGGGTTGGAAGTGAGCGGGTTCTGCAAGTACGAATTTCTTGAACTGTCGGTAGAACTCGTTCCGGCAGGAACCTACCGTTGGCTTCCTGCGCGAGGAGCGGCTCATGGGTGCTGGTGTTGGCCCGTTCCGGGCTCGACACGCGCTAGCGGTCCAGGGGGCGCGTAGCGACAGACGATTCCCTCTGACACGAGGCCACTAGCGGACTATCGACTGGCCGGTGCCTTCATAGAGCATCCTGCCATCTCCACGCGGGCAGGTTCGCGGGCGCTGTGATCCTCTCCTCCGGCGCCCGCGACGTTTTCCAGGCTCCGCGTGGTGCGATGCTCTTGACAATACGCCTATGACGGTTTCGGCGTGCGGCCTTGACCCGCGCCCGCTGCACCAGCAGTCGGACCGGCTGCGCTTGCCGCCCCTATGTTTGGCGCTCGAATCCGACGCCCTCACTTCTCACAGATTCTAGGCTTGTTGCCCGGCATCGTCGACATTGCTGGGGGACCGCTCAGGTCCGGTGCTCAGTGCGACCTGTGTCCTTGTAGAGCATCCGGCAGTGCTGATCTTCGGCGTAGCTCTTGGAACTCAGGAAGAGGCCGCCGTCGGTGCTGCAGCTCTCCCTCCCCCCGGAACAGCGCTATCGCCACGAAACTTGCGGTTGATTGACGCAGTCGCGAGCGCCGGTTTGGCTTTTGGGCGGAAGACCAAGAAGAGCAGGGACGGGCGTACGCAAACGCACGTCCGTCCCCTCAGGATGCGGCTATTTTGCGAGCCAAGTGTTGAATATCTCGTCCATTTCGGCCTTATGATCGGCCCACCAGACGTAGTCGAAATTGAAGTTGTTCGTGGTGTTCTCCGGATTGGTCGGCATATGCGGCTTCATATCGATGCCGAGTTCGGCATGTGTGCCCACCAGCGGGCCCGACGATGCGCGAGCGGGCCCGTAGGAGATGAACTTCGTCTGGTCCGCCAGGCGCTGGGTGTCGGTTGCGAAGTAGAGAAACGTCTTCACCGCCTCGAGGTTCTTGCCGCCCTTCGGCACCGCCCAGCCGTCGAGATCGAAGATCTGCCAGTCCCACAGCATGGCAACGGGCTGCATCTTCTCGGCTATCAGCGAGAAGAGGCGACCGTTGTAGGTCGAACCGATCACGACTTCGCCGTCCGCCAGGCGCTGGGGAGTCTCGGCCCCCTTCGACCACCAAACCACTTGGTCCTTGATGGTATCCAGCTTGGCAAGGGCCCGATCCACGCCCTCCGGCGTGCTGAGCATGGCGTAGACGTCTCCTGCTGCCACGCCGTCGGCCAGCAGCGCCCATTCGAGATTGTTGATGGGTCTTTTTTCGAGCGACCGCCTGCCCGGGAACTTCTCCAGGTCGAACACGTCGGCGATCGTCGAGGGCTGCTCGCCCTCGAAGGCATCCGTGCGATATCCGAAGGTTGTGGAATAAACCACCTGCGGGATGAAGCAGTTGCTGCCTCCGGGCGTCAGTGTACCGGGGAGGAAGTCCTCCGATGCCGGTGTTCCGTCAGGCGCGGGCGCCAGCCAGGTGTCCGGGTCGATCTCTTCGACCAGCCCCTCGTCACACGCGGTGATCGCGTCCGAGGCGACCATGTCGACGAGGTCCCAAGTAATATTGTTCGCCTCTATTTGGGCCCTCAGTTTGGCCAGACCCTCGTTGGCGGAATCGTCGTTGACGATGTTGATATCGGGATTCTGTGCCATGTAGGGATCGTGGTACGCCTTTTGCTGGCTCGCCGTATAGGCACCGCCCCACGATACGACCGTCAGATCGAGCGCTTGGGCGCTACCCGCCGCAAGTGCGACGCCTGCCATGATCACGGTAGTATTCAACAACCATCTCATTGTTATGCCTCCTCTTTGGTTGCTTCAATCGACGCTTGCACATCCCACCTCGCCGGCCGTTCTCTTCGCCCTCGCCCGAGCGATACCACCCCAGAAACCGGCAGGCTGTGACCAGTCTCCGCCCCGGGCTATGGCGAGAGCTCCGCCGAAGGGGGACTCGACTCGGTTTGTGGTGCAGCAAGGTCGAAGCCCTGGCTCAAGATCCCGTGCCGCTCTGCCGGGGAGAGCGACTGCCGTCGGCTCGCACCCCTCGCACTAGCAAGGCTATAGGCGCACTTGGTGACTCTCCTACATGCAGACGGGAATTTTGTTGCTTACAGTGCGGGCAGCGAGCGACGAGGAATGCGGACTAAGTGGATGCGTGACCTTGTGTTTCCTTCACTGAAGGGCACCGCGGCTCAGTCGAATTGGCAGATCTCTCCACGCAAGAACTGGCCAGCCCTGAAATTCTTGCAGGTTCTTTGACAGTTTCTGACGGACGGTTGTCTGTTGTTTGGAGTTGGTTCCAGGCCGCAAGCGAAGTCCCCGCCTGCGGGTTCGAGAGTGATCGTCGCGGTCTCCTAACGCAGCCGCTCATTCGATCCCCATGACCAACCTGGGCAGGGCCAGGGAGAGGTCGGGGATGAAGGTGACGATCAGCACCATGGGCAAGTGGCCCAGGCACAGCAGCTTCATGGTCGGCACGACATACTTGTCCAGCGAGAGCTTGCTGATGCCTGCGGCCATGTAGAGCATGGGCGCGCAGGGCGGCGAGACGTTGCCGAGACCGAGATTGGTGCCAACGATGGCGGCGAAGTGAATGGGGTGAACGCCGATCTTCGTTGCCACCGGCAACAGCACGATCGCCGCGAGCACGCTGCCGGACACGTCGTCCACGATCATGCCGATCAGAAGCAGGATCAGGTTGATCATCAGGAGGACGAAGATGCGGTTCTCCGTCAGCGCGATCAGCGCGTCCGCCACGTCCTTCGGCACCTGCTCCAGGACCATCGCCCGGCTCATGACGAACAGGAAGAACAGCACCGCGATGATCGACCCGGTGGTCACCGCCGCGCGCCCGATAGCCTTGGGGAAGTTCTGCAGCGTGAGGCCGCGATAGAACACGAAGCCCACGACGACCGTGTAGACGAAGGCGATCGCCGCGGCCTCTGTCGGCGTGGCGATTCCCGAGTAGATGCTGCCCAGGATGAAGACCGGCAGCAGCAGCGCCCAGAAGGCCTTGGCGCCCGTGGTACCCACTCGGCGCACCGCGACACGGACCGGGACCTGCTCCTCGACCGTGATGGTCTTGACCTTCCGCAGGAACAGGAAGTTCAAGCCAACATAGACGCCCGTCAGCAAGAGGCCGGGAATGATGGTTGAGAGAAAGGCTGCACCCACCGAGATCCCGCCGGTCACCGCGAAGACGATCATGGGAATGGAGGGCGGGATCATCAGCGCGAGAACCGAGGAGCAGGCGACCAGGGCGGTGGCATGACCGGGCGGGTATCCCTCCCGCACCATGCGCGGGATCATGATCGACCCGATGGCGGCGATGGCGGCGGACGACGAGCCGGAGATCGCGCCGAAGAGCGCGCAGGTGACGATGGTTACCGCGCCGAGCCCGCCCTTGAGCCTGCCGACCAGCGCATTCACGAAGTTGAGCAGTCGGTCGGACATCCCGCCTTCGGCCATGATGGTGCCGGCCATCACGAACAGCGGCAGCGCCAGCAGGGCGAAGCTCGAGGTCGTCTGATAGGCGAAGGGGATGAGGAAGGAGATGTCCGAGCCCGATGCGAGGCCGAACACCAGTGCGCCGATGCCGAACGCGAAAGCGATCGGCATCTCCGAGAGCAGCAGGATGACGACGAGTGCGATGGAGCCGAGGAAGAAGATCACAGCTATCTCCGCGTCCGCGTGCGGAGGCGGGCCTGCAGGTCCAGGAACTGGTGGAGTGCCTGGAGCACCATGTAGATGGTGGTACCGACGAAGCCGAAGATGAGAGAGGCCGACCACAGCCCCTTGGGCCAGCGCATGTACGAACTGAGCCGTCCGGTCTGGATCTCGAAGAGCGCGTATTTGATCGCGAAGTAGCCGAATACCGCGCAGGCGCCTACGCCGAGCACGGTGACGATCAAGCGAACGGCCTGCACGCCGGTCGGGCCACGCACCACCATGGTCAGGATGCCGCCGTGGATGTGCTCGCCGTCACGCGTGACGTAAGCGATCCCCAGGAAGTAGAACCAGGCGCCGAAGAGTAGAGACAGCTCCTCGATCCCCACGAAGGGCGAGGCAAAGGCGTATCGCAGCACCACCTGGGTGAACATCAGCCCGGCGAGGCAGAGGCCGAATCCGACGATGGACACGTAGAGAATCCGCTCGACGATCGCCTCGGTCGCGATCACCCACCGCAGCTTCTCCGCCAGTGCGCCCTTGGGCAGGGGGGGCAGGCGCTCGGGCGGTTCGGGCTGGCTTTGGTCCGGATCGGGGATCGCCGGCGCCGCATCCTCGGCGGACGGGGGACGCTGCTCCGGCTTCCGATCCATGGTCACATGTCGCCGATCAAGAAGCCGTCCGGGTGCCGAAGCACCCGGACGCAGTCACTGGAGGACACTTGGGCGTTCTTACTCGACGCCCACGACTTGCCGGATCTTGTCCATGATGTCCTTGCCGACGACGCCTTCCATCATCGGCCACTCTTTCTCGTAGACGATCTGCTTGGCGGCGCTCATCTGCTCGTCGCTGAGATCCACGACGTTGATGCCGGCATCGCGCGCCTTCTGCAGGAACTCGTCGCTCTTGCTCTTGGCCTCCTTCCAGGACCAGCCGATGGTGTTGTCGGCTGCGGCCTGCAAGGCGGTGCGGGTGTCCTCGGGGAGACCGTCCCACCAGTCCTTGTTCACGAGCCAGAAGGCGACCTCGAAGTAGTCGTTGGTGAGGATGTTGGCTTCGAGGACGTCGCGCAGCGTATAGGTCTCGACTGCGGTGGAGAACGACCGCGCATCCACGGTCCCGAGCTGCAGGGCCGTGTGGACTTCCGAGAGCGGAATGGGCACCGCGGCGAAACCAAAGCTGTTGAAGCGGTCGACCGCAATCGCCAGCCCCGGCACACGGATCTTCATGCCTTCCGGATCGGCGGGGAAGTTCATGGGAAGCTTGCCCACGCCCTTGCGAATCACCACCGAGCCGAAGTCCGTCGGGATGATTCCGAGGGCATGGAGGCCAAGATCGGCCAGCATGTCGTTGTAGACGTCGAGCATGCCGGCACCTGGCCCGTAAAGTGCCTCCGCGTCTTCCCAATTGGAGACGATGTAGCCCAGGTAAATGAGGTCGAGCCGCGAATCGAACTCGGACGACGCCCAGGTGAGCGTCATCGGGACGACGCCCTGCATCGCCTGCTCAAACAGCGACGTCCAGTCTCCAAGATCGCCGCCCGGGTGATACTCGATCTCGACGCCGCCCTGGTCCGCCAGGTCGGCGATGTACCGTTCCGAGATGGCGTGGAACACATGATCGACGTTCATCGCGTGCGCGAAGATGAAGCTCTCCGCCGCCTCGGCCTTCTGCGTCTCGGCCTGGTAGGCCATTGCGCCGAGCGCGATGGCTGCCGCGGCTACACCGGGCAGTAGCAGTTTGCGAATTGGGTTTTGCATGGATCCATCTCCTCCTTGTTGCATTGGTTGCGGGCACAAATCCCCAGGGCCGCTTCGGGCGAGGGCGCTAAATCTTCACGTAGACCTCGCCGTTCTCCGTCTTCACCGGATAGGTGTTGAGATCGCCGAAGGGCGGCGGCGAGATCACCTCGCCCGTCCTGATGTCGAAGCGACCCTGGTGAAGGGGGCACTCGATGACATGGCCGATCAGAAGCCCCTCCTCGAGGTGCTCCTCCTCGTGCGTGCACATGCCGTCAGTGCAGTAAAAGCCGTCCTTGGCCCTGTAGATCGCGTAGGTGCGGCCCTCGTAGTCCCAGCGGATGAGGTCCTCGTCCTCGATGTCTTCGCTGGCGCAGGCGCGGACCCAATGGGCCATGATCGTTCTCCTAGGAGCTGAAGATCGGGCGCGCATCCAGCGCCTCGAGCAGTCTTTGGTGTTCGTTCGGCAGCATCGAGACCGAGGTCGTGGCGTCGGGGTAGGCGCCAGTCATGACTGCCTGCCGGTAGTCGCTCAGGGCGCGCCGCCGTTCGACGGCGAGGTGCGCGCGGATCGAATTGAGGTCGGCGAAGGCCTTGGCGTGACCCGGGGGCCGTTCGGACTCGCCGCAGATGTCCACGAGGAACATGAAGATGACGTCGCCGGCGGACCCGGCGCCGATGGAATGGGTGACCAGCTTTGTCCGCGGGTTGATCGCCGCGAGCGCCTCCGCCGCCACGCACTCGACCTCGGCCGCGTAGGCACCCGCATCCTCGAGCCGGCGAAAATCCTCTGCCAGCTCGACGGCTTCCTCCGCCGTCTTGCCGACGATCCGCAAGCCTCCGCGCTGCGTGGAGAGTCGAGGCACCAGCCCGAGATGGCCCTGTACGGCGAGCCCCTCCTTGGCCAGCATCTCGACAATGCGCAGGCTGCGCGGCGTGTAGACCGCGTCCGCGCCGGTCTCCGCCGCCTTCACGGCCGCGCGCATGATGTCGTCCGGCGTCTGGTGCGCGGTCATGGGCAAGTCGGCGATGATGAAGGTCTCAGGCGCGCCGGCGCGCACCCCTGGAAGGTCCGCATCCGATGTGTTCAGCACATCGATGCCGACCGCCTCGCAGGCCGCCGCTTCCTCTTCCGTCGCCGGGCAGGTCTGGCAGAGCGTCGTTGTACCCTTGAGCCGGATGAGGTCAGCCACGGTGTAATTGCGCCGGGCCGGCTTGCCGCCGTACGTGTAGATGCGCTTGCGCATCACTGCATCGTCGCCTTCGAGATCGTCGCGTAGGTGCCGCCCGCGCTCACCATGTGTGGCGCCTGGCGGATCCAGGCGGCCTTGGTGCTGCGCCCCAGCGAGCGCCGGATAACGACCCAGAGAAGATCGAGATTCGTGGGCCAGAAGCCCGGATCGGGCTCCGGGGTCCTGTCGGCAACGGCCTCGTGAAGCTTGGGGAGCGAGTAGAACGGCACCTGCGGATAAAGGTGGTGCTCCACGTGGTTGTTCATGTTGAGATAGAGGAACCGCCCCACCCAGTTCGTCCGGAACGTCCGCGTGCTGTCTACGATCGAGGGCGAGTTCTCCTGCATCTCGGCGTGCTGGATGATGTTGAACATCAGCATGATCGGGCCGCCGATGAGCCGCGGCAGCACGTAGAACCAGAGCAGCGGCCAGCCGTAGCCGGAGGCAATCAGGACAACGACGCCGAGGTAGATGAGGCAAAAGAGACGCGCGTTGCGGGTCATCTTCGGCAGTTCCGCCTCAGGCGACACCTCCCGCATCAGGGGCGTGTATCGCTTGGTTGCAAGCTGCCAGAGCACCCGAAACTGGAACCTGTGAATCGACAGCCCGCTGATGTCGTAAAGCCAACCCTTGAAGGTGAGCGGCGTGTCGAACGGCATCTGGCTGTCGCGGCCCACGTACCAGGTGTACGTGTGGTGATTGGTGTGGGTGTAGCGCCGGTGCAGCGGCTCCTCGCCGTAGAGCAGCGACGTGAACCAGAAGACGGCTTCGTTGAGCCAGCGCGTGCGAAAGGCGGTTCCGTGCGCCGTCTCGTGGCTGAGCGCGTAGGACGGCAC
>JAPPHR010000075.1 GCA_028820995.1 Rhodospirillales bacterium | reverse complement strand
TGGGCGGGCTCATGCTCGGGATGATGACGCGGAGCGCGCTCGGCCACACCGGCCGGCCGCTCGCCGCAGGCGGCGTGGAGCTGGCGGCCTACGTGCTGGTGCACCTGGGTGCCGCGCTGCGGGTCTTCGGCCCGCTCGCCGGTGCGGCGGCCGCGCCCCATGCCTTGGCGGCCTCGGCGGTGCTCTGGTCCGGCGCGTTCGCGCTCTTCCTCGCCGCCTACTGGCCCGTTCTCACCCGCCCCCGCGCGGACGAGGCGCCCGCGGGATAGCGGCCGCAGCCGCCGATCACCCGGCCGCCAGGGCATATGCGCGATATGCCTCGTTGTGAAACCGACCGCTATTCAAACTTATAGCGGATACACGAAAAGCATATTGGCAAATCCTCGCAGCCCATCCGACCTCCGTTGGAGACACCGAGACTTGTCCACCGGAGGCAGCGATGGCCAACCTGGGCGTAGCGACCGAGGGCGCCGATATCCTCATCGGCGGCGAGGGCGACGACGAGCTTCTTGGCGGCGGCGGGAACGACATCATCGATGGCGGGAGCGGCCCTGACCGTCTTATCGGCGGCGCCGGGCGCGATGTCCTGCTCGGCGGGTCCGGCGACGACGTGATCGGCGGCGGCGCCGGGCGCGACATCCTGCGCGGCGGAAGCGGCAACGATATCCTCTCTGGCGGTGCGGACCGCGACTTCCTGCGCGGCGACTCCGGCGCCGACGCCCTCCATGGCGACGGCGGCAACGATCGCCTCTGGGGGGACGAGGGCAACGACACCATCTCCGGCGGCGAGGGGGACGACATCATCGCCGGAGGAGCGGGCGACGACCAGATGATCGGCGGCGCCGGCGCGGACCGCTTCGTCTACTGGGAGGACGCGGGCAACGACATCATCCAGCACTTCGAGATCGAGCACGACGTGATCGACCTCCGCCTGCTGCCGGAGGCCATCGAATTCGAGGAACTCTCCATCGTGGATCTGGAGGACGGCAGTGGTGTCGTCGTCCGGCACGCGGCGCTCGACGGCTCCATCGAGATCAGGGGGATCGTCGCCTCCGACCTGACCGAGTCCAACTTCGCCCTGCCGGACGGAACGACGACCTCGATTACCGTCGGCGGCACCACGATCGGCCGGGACGTCGATCCGTTCACGGGGACGGACGCGTCCGCGCTCATGCTGGACGGCTCGCAGGGCAACACCACCATGGCCATGGGCGGCTACGACCGCGTCTTCGGCGGCGAGGGCGACGATACGCTCAAGGGCGGAGACGACCCCGACGACCTCTACGGCGAGGAGGGCGACGACAGCCTCTTCGGCGGCGAAGGCGCGGACCGGCTCTTCGGCGGCGAGGGCAACGACACGCTGGACGGCGGCGCCGGAGAGGACCTGCTCGTCGGTGGCGAGGGCAACGACACGCTCACCGGCGGCGCCGGCGCCGACACCTTCGTCTTCACGCCGGATCACGGCGACGACACGATCACCGACTTCAGCGACGGCGAGGACCTGATCGACCTGTCGTCGCTGGAAGGGTTGGCCAGCTTCGAACAGCTGAACATCGAGACCTACGGGAGCACGACGGTGATCGAGCTGCCGTGCTGCGGCGGCGAGCTCATCCGGCTCCAGGGCATCGACGCGGACGACCTCGATGCGGCGGACTTCGTGTTCTACCAGGCGCCCGTCGACGAGGCGGCCGTCGACGGGATGTGACGCCCCGGCCGGCGGTTCCGCCGTCGGAGAGAGGCATCGAGAAAGGCCCACAGGAGGCAGCGATGGCCAAATACCTGGACCCGTTGACCGAGCGGTCCATCGTCTTTAGCGGCGGACGCGCAAATAACACCGTCAACGGCAGTGACGACCACGACATCCTGGACGGCGGGAGCGGCAGCGACACGCTGAGCGGCGGTGGCGGGCGCGATCACCTCCTCGGCGGGTCGGGCGACGACTTCCTCTACGGCGGCGACGGGCGCGACATCGTGCGGGGCGGCAGCGGCAACGACGTCGTCGATGGCGGTGCGGACGACGACTTCCTCACGGGCGGTACCGGCAACGACCACCTCATCGGCGGCCATGGGTGGGATCGCCTCTGGGGCGGATCGGGCAACGACTTCCTCGAAGGCGGAGACGGCGACGACGTCATGATCGGCGGCGCCGGCGACGACCTCATGATCGGCGGCGCGGGCAGGGACCACTTCGTCTACGTCGATGGGAACGCCGGCAATGACGTCATCCGCGGGTTCGAGCTCGACAAGGACGTGATCGACCTGCGCCTGCTGCCCGAGGCGATCGGGTTCTCCGAGCTTACCATCGAGGACATGGAGGACGGCTGCGGCGTCACGATCACCCACCCGGCCCTCGACGGCTCCATCGAGATCAGGGGGGTCGCCGCGGCCGACCTCTCCGCATCGAACTTCCTGATGCCGGACGGCGAGACGACCTACATCAAGATCGGCGGCGCCTGGTTCATACGGCCCAGCGATTCTTTCGACGGGTCGGATGGCAGCCAGCTCATTCTGAACGGCGAAGGCGACGGGACCATCAACGCGAATGGCGGGCAGGACCGCGTCTTCGGCGGCGAGGGCGACGATCGCCTCGACGGCGGAAGCTCCGCCGACGCCATCTACGGCGAGGAGGGCGACGACGTCATCGACGGCGGCTACGGTCCCGACCGGCTGTTCGGGGGCGAAGGGAACGACGAAATCAGGGGCGGCGCCGGCGGCTACGACGATCTGATCGTCGGCGGCCAGGGCAACGACACGCTCACCGGCGGCGGCGGCGCCGACACCTTCATGTTCGCGCACAGTCACGGAAACGACTGGATCACCGATTTCGGCGATGGCGCGGACGTGATCGACCTCACGGCCTTCTCGGCAATCTCGGGCGTCGAAGATCTGCGCATCTGGGCCTTCGGGACCGCGACGGTTATCGATCTCACCAACAACGCCGGGGGCAGGATCTGGCTGAAGGACACGGCCGTCAGCGACCTCGATGCCGATGACTTCGTGTTCTACGAGCCGCCCGCCGACGTGGCGGCCATCGACGGCATGTGAGACCGCGGCCGCCGCCTGGCCCCCGAGCCGGCGGCGCTTGAAACTCGGGCATGTGTTCTCCGCTAAATTCGGGTAGTTGACGCTTCGGGAAGCGGCGTACCTTAGGCTGGGCAGGGTGCGCCGCAGGGAGCGAGGCGGATGAGACGAGGCCGGAGCCGCGAGCGGAGAGCAGCCGCCCAAAGCGCCGTCGAGCAGCTGCCGTTCGGCCAGGTTCGCAATCCCTACGCGCCGATGACGGTGATCTCGGACGACGAGGTCGAGGCGATTCACCACGCGTCGCTGCGCGTGCTGCGCGACCATGGCATGGAGTTTCAGCTGCCGCGCGCGGTGGAGATCCTGTGCAGGGCGGGCGCCCAGGTCGGCGAGGACGGCAAGCGCGTCCGCTTCGACCCCGCGTTCGTCGAGGAAAAGATCGCGACCGTTCCGCCCCGCTTCACTCTGCACGGCCGGTCGAGCCACCGGGACCTCGAATTCGGCGGCACCACGGCGATCTGGGGCACCGTGGGGTCCGCCCCCAACGTGTCGGATCGCGAGCGCGGCCGCATCTCCGGCAACTTCGAGGACTTCAAGAATCTCGTCCGCCTCTCCCAGGCGCTGAACGCCGTGCACACGCTCGCGGGCTATCCGGTGGAGCCCACCGATCTGGAGGTGCGGACGCGCCATCTGCATGCGGTGTCCGCGGCGGTGCGCCTCACCGACAAGCCGCAGTTCGGCTACGCCATCGGCGGCCCGCGCATGGCGGACGCCGTCGAGATCGTCCGCATCGCGCGCGGTGTCAGCCGCGAGGAGATGACGCGCCAGCCCTCGATCCACACGGTGGTCAATTCCAACTCGCCGCTGATCTACGACGGGGGCCTGCTGGAAGGGGCGATCGTGATGGCCGAGCTGAACCAGCCGGTCATCTACACGCCGTTCACGCTGGCGGGCGCCATGGCGCCTGTGAGCGTCGCAGGCGCGCTGGTGCTGCAGAACGCCGAAGCGCTCGCGGGGATCGCGTTCTCGCAATGCGTGAACCCCGGGGCGCCGACGGTCTACGGCAGCTTCACGTCCAATGTGGACATGAAGAGCGGCTCACCCGCCTTCGGCACGCCGGAATACGCCAAGGCCACCATCGCGAGCGGCCAGCTTGCGCGGCGCTACAACTTCCCCTGGCGCTCGTCGAGCGCGACCGCATCCAATGCGGCGGACGCGCAGGCCGCCTACGAGGCGCAGATGTCGCTCTGGCCGGTCGTGCTGGGCCACGCCCACTTCATCAACCACGGCTTTGGCTGGCTCGAGGGCGGGCTCTGCGCGTCCTACGAGAAGTTCATCCTGGACGCCGAGATGGTCCAGATGATGCAGGCGTTCCTGAAGCCGCTCGATACGGACGAGGACGAGCTGGGCCTCGACGCCATCGAAGAGGTGGGGCCCGGTGGCCACTTCTTCGGCTGTGCGCACACGATGGCGCGCTACGAGACCGCCTTCTATCGCCCGATGCTGTCGGACTGGCGCAACTTCGAGAACTGGCGCGACAGCGGCGCGGTCGAGGCCTCGGATCGCGCGACCAAGATCTGGAAGCAGCTCCTCGCCGAGTACGAGGAGCCGCTGCTCGACCCCGCCATCGACGAGGAGCTCGACGCCTTCGTCGCCCGCCGGGTCGCCGAAGGCGGCGTTCCGGAGCGCTGAACCGGGGCGGGGAGGGCGCGCGCCACGCGGACCACGGCCGCGGAGAGACGCCCAGGCCTCCGCCCAAGTGCAAGCCAGTCGGTAATTCGTGACGGTGCGCCCCGGTCTCGCCCGCAACGGTCACGGGCGGATGAAGGCGGTTCGGGGCTGGCCTCAGACGGCCTCGCCCTGCATGGCGCGGGCGAAGTAGTCGATGTCGATCTCGACCACCTCCAGCGTGTCGGGGTGCTGGCGCCGGATCAGCACGTCCTCTCCCGGCTCGCCCAGGAGCACGACGAACGCCTTGAAGCCCCGCTCGCCGCTCTGGGGGAAATGCGTGGACCCCCGCTCCTCGAAGATGGCCGTGCCCTTCTTCAGCGCCCGGCGCTCGTCGTACCACCACTCCCCTTCCAGCGTGTACGCGAGCACGCGGCAGCGATGCTCGTGCATGGGGAAGGCCGTTCCCGGCGCCATGTCGTAGACGAAGGCGACGGTGTTGGTCTCCCGGTCCACGTAGAGGACCTTCATGAACGACCCTTCGTAGCCCAGGCCCTTCATCTCGACCCACGGCCGGTCCTCGTCGTGGATCACCTCGTCGGCGTCCATGTGGATGATCGGCCACGGCTGACCGGCGACCAGTCGAGCTTCAGTCATGATGCGCCGACTCCTCCCCCATTGTCCCCCGGTGGTAAGCACGCGGCCCCGCACCCGTCCCCGAGCCAGTGCGGATGCCGCTCGCGATCTCCTCCGGGGCCAGCCCACGTTACGCCAACGGTTCCCGGATTTCACCCACGGACGCCCCGCCGATGCGGGCAGCTCTTCGAAGGCGCCCGCCCGCACGGCATCCCGGCCCCAACGAGAAATTCTTGTGCAGGATTCACCGGGATTCACCGGGATTAAGTGGGATTCAACTGGGGCAAATGGGACGAGCGGGAGGCTACTGCGCAAGCCACAGCCGCCTTGCCCCCTCTCCTCCCCGCCGGGGAGGAGAGGGAGAGCAAGCCGGCGCCGCTTGCGTCCCCCTCCGCCCTTCGGGGGGAAGGGGACAGGGGGAGCCGGGTTTTCGTGTGGGCTGCCCTGATCCCCTATGGTCGAATAGTGCCCTGGGATGGTTCTGCCGCCTCACCCGGGTCCGCTCCATGCCGCGGGGCAGAAGGGAGGGTCGGTCGGCCAGATTGCTCTCTCCGCGTCCCGCCGTCTCATGCGGGCATCGCGTGCGACATCGCCGTCCAAGGTGTCGCGCGCCCCGCGCGCGTCCCGATCATCGCGCGCCCCGTGCGCGTTCACTTCATATTGCGCCCCGCGCGCGTCCCCATGATCCTGCGCCTCGTGCGTGTCCCGATCGTCCTGCGCCGCGCCGCCGGGCGCATCGCCTGCGTGCGCGCACGAAGTCGCGGCGGGCGCCCGGTCGCCGGCAGGCCCATCGGGCGCAGGGTCCGGCGGGGTGACGAAAGTGTCCGCAGGAACGCCCTCGTCCCACCCGGAGTCCGGCGGCGGGGCCGCGCCCCGCAGAAAGCCGCTCCCCTCCAACGCCCGGCGGACGCACTCGACCCGTTCCTCATGGGTCATCCGGGCTGGGCGCGCGGCCAGTCTGGGGGCCCCGCCGGCTTCGACGGCGGCCCGTTCGCGCTCCCGGCAGAGCGTGTCGGTGCTTTCGATACGGTGCAGCGCGAGGGCGAGACGGACGAGCTCCTTCGTCGGCACCGGCTCCGCGCGCTCGCTGAACTCGGCCAGCGCGCGGACCGCCAGCATGCGCAAGCTCTCGATGGCGATGAGCGTGCCCAGGCCCTCGGTGGCGGGATCGTGCGCCCGCTTCCATTCTTCGCCGAGGCGCCTGGCCGCGCGCTGCAGGCCGATCAGTCCGGCAATGCCCGCAGCATAGCGGCCCTCGGTCGCAGGCGGCTCTTCGCTTCCCCACGAACGGACCCGCGCCACGATCCCGTCCATGCTGGTGCCGTCCGCCATCGCCGCGGCCACGGCGTCTCCGATCGCGCCCGGCTGCGGCTCGTCGTGCGGATGCCCGCTCGCACACTGCATGCCGCGAACCCTGACGCAGCCCGCGCCCCCCGTGCACCGCACCATGGTGCGGATATGACGCCCTGGCCTGCGCCGTGCTGACTCTCGCTCTGTATGGTCAGGGTCAGGGTTTGCGCTTCGTTGCCCGCAAATCGAATCTCGCGATCCCTCCCACCGCCCGACTAACGACTCAGTTAGCCTGATTGTCGTCGCAGGGTCTCGACCAAGCGGCGGGCGTGCGGCGAAGCATCCGTTACCTTTGCAGGATCGGTTTGCTCCAAGATGTCAAAGGAATGGCGCCCCTTTCCGTACTCGCCCCTCTTGGACTGGCGTGTGGCGCGCTTCAATCCATCGAGTACATCGTCCTTGGCCACGTCTTCGATTTGTTGGCGGCCAGGCAGCGCATTGCGATTGAATCCTTGACCGAAATATGCGGCCAGGCCGTCCTTGTCGGCTAGGAACCACGCCTCCATGCATTGGACCATTAGATGAGCGTTGTCGTCGGTGGCCATATCCGGCTTTTCCCAATCGTCACGCCTCATTAAATGCAACCAAGGTCCGGCGCCGTCCGCGACGGGGTCTTCGCTGTCGACCAAGAGCACGACGAACTCATCTGCGTTCCTCAATTTCAACGCTGTACGAAACTTGTCGAAGGCGGAATTTCTGCCGCCGCAGGCGATGATTTTCGGCATCCGTCCCGTAAGGTTCGCCTTTGCAAAGAAGGAGCTGAAGCCTTGGCGGCACTTCGGCCGCAAGGACTTTCCGTTGCCCCCTCCCTCGACATAGACCTTGACCTTCACCAGCGGTTCCCCCCCAGCTCCCCTGAAGTCCAGAGTTCGCCCAGCCGATATTTCTCAAGCCAATGCGAGAGATCGTCCTTGTCCAGGCGCTTCAGTCGGGTCTGACCGCTCTCCTTCTCACAGACCACGATGCTTTCCGGCGTGTCCGTCAATGCGTCCACGAGGGTATCGGAGTGCGTAGTAACGATGAGCTGGCACCGTTCGGAGGCTTCGCGGAGCAGGTCGGCAAGGCCGGGGAGGACATCGGGATGCAAGCCAAGTTCAGGTTCCTCAAGGCAGACAAGTGGCGGTAGGCTCGGGTTGCACAAGATGGCGAGTAGGCAAAGGTAGCGGAGAGTGCCATCGGACAGCCTCGTGGCCGGAACTGGGAGATTGCCTTCCTTAAGAAACACTTGGACGCTGCCAGCCTCGACCTGCACATAGTAGTCGTCTATGCCGTGGTAGAGCCTCTGAAGCGCTGTGAGAAGCTGACTCTTTGCCTTTGGATCTCCCTCGAGACGGTTCAGGATCATGCCAAGGTTCCGGCCGTCCTCTGCAAGTGATAAATTCGGAAGGTCGGCCTTTTGCGGTAGTCGCGGCGGCGTGTTCCGGCCGAATGACCACTCGCGATATAGATGAATCGCCTCAAGCCGACCCCCAAGTCCCGTGAGTTCAGGATATTGAATCGGGTCCTTGAGCTGCGACAGAATAGATTGGTCGGATTTGATCTCATTCGCGGGTAGTTCACGCTGGCTTCTCTTCATGCTCTCGTCGATGTAACTTAAAACGACAACCCCACCACTGCGCTGAAGGTAGCGCTGGGCGCTATCTTCAGCATGTTCAGGCCGCTGATCTTCTCGGATTTCCTCTTTGAGAAACACCGTGCCAAACAAGAACGGACCAAGAGAAATGGAATAGCGAAGTGATTGTTGATTGAAAGGGTACAGGGGTCCTTCTGCGACAACCTCCACACACGCCTCTGTCGCCTTTGGTTCTCCGCGCCAGATCCAGTTTCCGCCCCCGCCTCCTTCACGTATCGGGGCCATTACGTCGCGCGGTGCCGCTCTGAGCAGGCTGATCGCTTCGATGAGATTCGACTTGCCAGAGCCGTTCGGACCGATCAATACGTTGAGAGGCTTGAGTTCCAGCTCTTGGGCGTCCGGCCCAAACGAGAGTATGTTTTCCAGCCTGATGCGGTGCATGAACATCGCGCGCCTCCTCAGCCGATGGCCGTCAGACTTGGCGTGATCTGTGAGCCGAAAGTTCCCCGTCGGCCGTCGTGTCCGCGACTGCGTCTCTATGACTAGACCGATGCACCACGCGCGTCACGCCTGAAACTCCCCCCGTATCGCCTCGCTCTGCTCGCCCAGCGCGGGGACGGGGCGGAGGGGGCGGTCGCAGTCCTCGTGGCGGGCGGGGGGTGCGACGATGTCGACCGGGCCGGCGGGGGTCTCCACCCGCGCCCTGCGGAGCTGCGGATGCGCGGAGAGGCCCGCGACCTCGTTGAGGCGGCCGAAGGCGATCCCCGATTCCCGTAATGCCTCCGCCAGCGAATCCATGGTGTGGCGGGCGAAGGCGGTCGTGATGAGCGGGTCCATCTCGGGCCGGTTGGCGAGGCGGGCCGGGTGGCCGGCGAAGCGCGGGTCCGTCGTGAGCGCCGCGTCGCCCAGGATGTGCTCGCAGAAGCGCGCCCACTCGCGCTCGTTCTGGATCGCGATCACCATCTGCCCGCCGTCGCCGACGGGATAGGCGCCGTAGGGTGCGATCATGGCGTGGCTGAGGCCCGTGCGCGCCGGCGCTTGGCCTGCGTGCTCCAGGTGCAGCAGCGGCACGGTCATCCAGTCCGCCATGCCGTCGAAGAGCGAGACTCGGATGCCACTGCCGCGGCCTGAGCGGTGGCGGGCGATTACCGCCTCCAGGATCGCGCCGTAGGCGTTGAGCCCGGCCCCGATGTCGCAGACCGAGACCCCGACGCGGCTCGCGGATTCAGGGCTCCCGGTCACCGACGCGATCCCCGATTCGCACTGGATGAGGAAGTCGTAGGCCTTCATCTGGGCATACGGCCCGCTCTCGCCATAGCCGCTGATGTCGCAGGTGATGAGGCGCGGATGCCGCGCGCGCAGCGCGTCTGAATCGAAGCCCGCCCGCGCCGCGGCCCCAGGTGCCAAGTTCTGCACGAAGACGTCGGCGCGGGCCGCGATGCGGTGCAGCAGGGCGTTGTCTGCGTCGTTCTTGATGTCGAGGACGACGGATTCCTTGCCCCGGTTGAGCCAGACGAACCAGGCGCACTCGCCCGCCACGTGGCGGTCGTAAAGCCGCGCGAAGTCGCCCTCCGGCCGCTCCACCTTGATGACACGCGCGCCCGCGTCCGCGAGCCGGCTGGTGGCGAAGGGCGCGGCCACCGCCTGCTCCACCGAGACCACCAGGATGCCCGCGAGCGGCCCTTCGCCTGCTTCGCTCACGATCCGCTCACGACCCTGGAACGTCATGGCCGCACTTGTTGCGGCCATCCACGCTTTTCTTGCGGCGGGGACAAAGAACGTGGATGCCCGGAACGAGTCCGGGCATGACGACGTGGGGTTCAAGTGCGGCCATGACGACGTGGGATTGACGTGCGAGGGCAAGCGAACAACTACCGCGAGGCGCTCAGTACGAGCGCGGCATGCCGAGCACATGCTGGCCGAGGTAGCCGAGGATGAGGTTGGTCGAGATCGGCGCGACGCGGTAGAGCCGGGTCTCGCGGAACTTGCGCTCCACGTCGTATTCCTCGGCGAAGCCGAAGCCGCCGTGGGTCTGGAGGCAGGTGTCGCCGGCCTTCCACGAGGCTTCGGAGGCGAGCAGCTTCGCCATGTTGGCCTCGGGCCCGCAGGCGCGGCCGGCGTCGAACAGCGCTGCGGCCTTGCTCACCATGAGCCTTGCGGCCTCCATCTGCGCGTAGGCCTCGGCGATGGGGAACTGCACGCCCTGGTTGGCGCCGATGGGGCGGCCGAAGACCTGGCGCTCGGCGGCATAGGCGCTGGCCTTCTCGATGAACCAGCGGCAATCGCCGATGCACTCGGCGGCGATGAGGATGCGCTCGGCGTTCATGCCGTCGAGGATGTAGCGGAAGCCCCGGCCCTCCTCGCCGATCAGGCTGGAGCCGGGGATCACGAGGTCGTCGAAGAAGAGCTCGGTGGTTGCGTGGTTGATCATGGTGCGGATCGGCCGGATTTCGAGGCCGTTGCCCACCGCGTGCTCCAGCTCGACGAGGAAGACCGAGAGCCCGTCCGTGCGCCTGGCGCATTCCTCCTTCGGCGTGGTGCGGGCGAGAAGCAGCAGCAGGTCCGAGTGCTCGGCCCGCGAGATCCAGACCTTCTGGCCGTTCACGGTGTAATCGCCGTCCGCGCGGCGCTCGGCCGTGGTCCGGAGCTGCGTCGTGTCCGAGCCGGTGGTGGGCTCGGTGACGCCGAAGGCCTGCAGCCTGCGCGCGCCGCTCGCGATCTGCGGCAGGTAGGCTTCCTTCTGCGCATCCGAGCCGTGCCTGAGCACCGTGCCCATGGTGTACATCTGGGCGTGGCAGGCGCCGCCGTTGCAGCCCGATGCGTGGATCTCCTCCAGGATCGCCGACGCTGCCCCGATGCCCAAGCCGCTCCCGCCATAGCGCTCGGGGATCAGCGCGGCCAGGAAGCCCGCCTCGGTAAGCGCCTGCACGAACTCTTCCGGGTAGGCCCGCTCGCGGTCCTTCTCCCGCCAGTACTCGCCGGGGTAGCGGGCGCAGAGCGCGCGGACCGGCTCGCGCAGCTCGCGGTGGTCCTCGTCGAGGTCGATGAGGGCCGGGCGCTCGCTCATTCCACGGTGACCGATTTCGCGAGGTTGCGGGGCTGGTCCACGTCGGTGCCCTTGAGCACCGCCACGTGGTAGGCGATGAGCTGCACCGGGATGGCGTAGAGGATGGGCGCGACGAACGGGTCGAGCGAGGGCAGCGCGACGGTATCCTCGGCCAGCGCCGCCAGCGCCTCGCAGCCCTCTGCATCGCTGATGACGACGATGTGGGCGCCCCGCGCCGCCGCCTCCCGCAGGTTGGACGCCGTCTTGTCGAAGAGCGGGCCGGGCGGCGCCACCACGATCACGGGCACGCCCCGGTCGATCAGCGCGATGGGGCCGTGCTTCATCTCGCCGGCCGCAAAACCCTCGGCATGGATGTAGGAGAGCTCCTTGAGCTTGAGCGCCCCTTCCATGGCGATGGCGTAGCCGGTGCCGCGCCCGATGTAGAGCACGGTCCTGGCCTCGCGCAGGGTCTCGGCGAGGGCGAGGATACGCACGTCGTGGCCGAGCACGTCCGCCGTGTGCGCCGGCACGTGGGCCAATGCGTCCGCGAGGCGGGCTTCCTCCGCCGCGTCGATGGCCCCCCTGGCGCGGGCCAGCGCGATGGCGAAGCAGGCGAGCGTGACGAGCTGGGTGGTGAAGGCCTTGGTCGACGCCACGCCGATCTCGACGCCGGCGTAGGTGGGGAGCACCGCGTCCGCCTCGCGCGCCATGGTGCTCTCGCGCACGTTGACCACCGCCGCCGTCGGCGCGCCCGCCGCCCTGGCGAAGCGGAGCGCCGCCAGCGTGTCGGCGGTCTCGCCGGACTGGGAGATGAAGAGCGTCAGGCCGTCGCCCTTGAGCGGCGGTGCGCGGTAGCGGAACTCGGACGCGATGTCGATCTCCACCGGCACCCGCGCGGTCTGCTCGATCCAGTAGCGCGCCGCAAGGCCGGCGTAATAGGAGGTACCGCAGGCGACGACGGTCACCCGCTCCACGCGCTCCAGCGCGAAGGGGAGCGCCGGGAGCGCCACCGTCTCCGCCCCCGGGTTGTAGTAGGCGCCGACGGTGTCGCCGATCGCGCTCGGCTGCTCGTAGATCTCCTTCAGCATGTAGTGGCGGTAGTTGCCCTTGCCGATCATCGCGCCGTCGTGGGCGGTGATGCTCTCAGGGCGCTGCGCGGGTCGCCCGCCTGCATCGCGCACCGTCGCCTCGCCGGGCCTGAGCACCGCCCAGTCGCCCTCGTCGAGATAGCTGATGCGCCGCGTGAAGGGCGCGAGCGCGAGCGCGTCCGAGGCGAGATAGGTGGTATCGTCGCCGTGGCCGACGGCGAGCGGCGAGCCGCGCCGGGCGCCGATGAGCAGGCCCGCGTGGCCGGCGAAGACGATCGCGAGCGCGAACGCGCCTTCCAGCTGCGCGAGCGTCGCGGCCGTGGCCGCCTCCGGGTCGAGTCCGCGCTCCATGTGGGAATCGATCAAGTGGGGGACCACCTCGGTATCGGTGTCGGAGGCGAGCTCGCGCCCCTCCGCCTCCAGCGTGGCCCGCAGCTCGCGGTAGTTCTCGATGATGCCGTTGTGGACCACGGCGACGCGGCCGGTGGCGTGCGGGTGGGCGTTGGTCTCGCTGGGCTCGCCGTGCGTCGCCCAGCGGGTATGGCCGATGCCGACGGTGCCGCGCACGGGGTTTCGGGCGACCAGGCGTTCGAGCTCGGCGAGCTTGCCCTCGGCGCGGCGCAGCTCGATCGACCCGTTGGCGAGGGTCGCGAGGCCCGCCGAATCGTAGCCGCGGTATTCGAGGCGCCTCAACCCGTCGAGGATGTGCGGCGCTGCCTGATCCGGGCCGGTGACACCGATGATTCCGCACACAGCTCCGGCACTCCCCTCCTGCGCGGCGCCTAGTCTTGCGTCCCGCCGGGCCGCCGCCGTTCGCGCCGCCTGGCCGCGGCGCCTTCGCGCTGGCGCTGCTCACCCCTGGCGACAGCGATGGCGTCCGCCTCCACGTCCTCGGTAATCACGCTGCCGGCGCCGACGACCGCGCCGGGTCCCACGGTCACGGGCGCCACCAGCGCGGTGTTGGAGCCGATGAATGCGCCCTCGCCAATCTCGGTGCGTGACTTCTCGTAGCCGTCGTAGTTGCAGGTGATGGTGCCGGCGCCGATGTTGGCGCCCGCGCCGACGCCGGCATCGCCCACGTAGCTCAGGTGGTTGATCTTGGCGCCCTGCTCGACCGTGCTGTTCTTCACCTCGACGAAGTTGCCGACCCGGGCGCCCTTGCCGATATCGCAGCCAGGCCGGAGCCGCGCGAAGGGGCCGATCACAGCCTGCTTGCGCACGCGCACGCCCTCCAGATGGCTGAAGGGCCTGATCTCGACGCCATCCTCGATGACGACGCGGGGGCCGACCGCGACGTTGGGCCCGATGGTCACGTCGCGTCCGATCCGCGTGTCGACGCTGAGCCAGACGGTGGAGGGATCGGTGAGCGTGGCGCCGCCGACCATTGCCGCGTGGCGCAGCCGCTCCTGCAGGATGCGCTCGGCCAGGGCGAGCTCGGCCCGGTCGTTGATGCCCATGACCTCGTCGGCCGGCGCTTCGGCGACGGCGCACGCGCCGCCTTGCGCCGCGGCGATGGCCGGCAGGTCGGTCAGGTAGTACTCGCCCTTCGCGTTGTCGTCGCCGATGGCGTCGAGCAGGGGGAAGAGCCGGCGCCCGTCCACCGCCATCATGCCGGCGTTGCATAGCGTGACCGCGCACTCGGCCTCGCTGGCCTCCGCGTGTTCGACGATGCGTTCGAGCGTCCCGTCGGAATTAAGAACCAGGCGTCCGTAGGCCGCGGGGTCCGCCGGGCGGAACCCCAGTACGGCAGCCGTCCGGTCGCCGTTGCGCCGCGCGCGGACGAGCCCGGCCAGGGTCTCGATCCGCACCAGGGGCGTGTCCGCGTAGAGGACGAGCACGTCGCCGCCGAAATCCTCCAGCAGCGGGCGGGTCTGTGCCACCGCGTGGGCGGTGCCGAGGGGCTCGTTCTGCACCACGCAGTCGAAAGATCCGGCGCAGCCGCCGAAGCCGCCGGCGGTGCCTTCCAGCTCGGGCCCGACCACCAGCACCACGCGCTCGGGCAGCAGCGCCCACGCGTGCGCGAGCACGTGCTCGATCATCGGCCGCCCGCCGACGGGGTGGAGCACCTTGGGCAGGGCCGAACGCATGCGCGTCCCCTTGCCCGCCGCCAGCACGACGCAGGCGAGCCCGCTCACACCTGCCTCCCCGGCAGGGAGTGCGCTCGCTGGCAACGGGTACGTTGGGGGACCGCTTGGCTCACGCCCGATTTCTCATAGGTTCAGGGATGACCAGCGCCGGATCGGTGTGGTACCGCGCGACGACTCCGATCATACCATGCCCGGCCGCGTGGAGGCTCGGCGCCGCCTTGTCATCTCCCGCGCCATCCCGCACCATCGGCGGGATGCGTGAGCATGTGGACGCGGTGCTCGTCGATTTCGACGGGACGCTCTTCGACACCGCGCCCGATCTCATCGCGGCGCTCAACCGGGTATTGGTGGAAATCGGGCACGCCCCGGTCGCGTTCGCCGAGTTTCGCCAGCGGGCCGGCGCGGGCGCCAAGCGCCTCCTGCTCGCGGCTCTCGAAGCGCAAGGGGCCGAGCGGCCCGACGACGCAACGCTCCGGTCCCTGATCGAACGCCTCATCGCCTACTACTTCGAGATCGAGACCGAGCAGATCCGGCCCTTCCCCGCGGTCGTCTCCACCATCGAACGCCTGCGCGATGCGGATGTCGCGCTCGCCGTCTGCACCAACAGGGGGGAGCGCTCCACCCGCCGCCTGCTCGTCCACTTCGACCTCGACCGTCATATCGAGGCGGTGCTCGCCGGCGACATGGTGGCCAGGATCAAGCCCGATCCCGGCCATGTCCGCGAGGCGCTGGAAGCGCTCGGCGCCGAACCGGCGCGCGCGGTCATGGTCGGCGACAGCGCGGCGGACGTGGAGTCCGCCCAGGGCGCGGGCGTCGCCGCGATCGTGACGGCCTACGGGTACAGCCCGATCCCGCCCCATGAGCTCGGGGCCGACGCGGTGATCGACGACTTCGGCGAATTGCCGGCCTCGATCGAACGTCTCTTCCGGGCATAGTCCGCTCACCGGCCGGTCCCGGCCGAATCCAGCAGACGACGCCACAGCGCCAACGTTTCGGCCGCGATGCGATCCTCCGAGAAGTGTCGCTCGACGAGGCGGCGCCCGCCTGCGCCGAGGCGGGCGCGCAGCGGGGGATCGTCGGCGAGGCGCAGGATCGCCGCCGCCAGCGCGGCCGGGTCGCGGGGCGGGACCAGGAGCCCGCTCTCGCCGCCCCGCACGATTTCGCGGCTGCCCGGCACGTCGGCGGCGACGATAGGCCGCCCGCTCGACGCGGCTTCGAGCAGCGCCTTGGGCAGGCCCTCCCGGTATGAGGGCAGGACCGCAATGTGCGACTCCCGCCACACTGCCGGGATGTCGTCCCGGTGGCCTTGCCAGTCGATGAGGCCGTCGTCCCGCCACCCCTCGAGCTGCGCCAGGGGGACCGCTGCCGGGTTGCCCTCGTCCGGCGCGCCGATCAGGGTGAAGCGCAGATTCGGGTCTTGCGTGCGCGCAATTCTTGCTGCCTCGACGAACTCGCCCACTCCCTTGTCCCACAGCAGCCGCGCGACCATGGCGATGCGGACCGGCCCCTTCGGTTCGGGCGACGGCGCAAAGCGGGCCGTGTCGACGCCGCAGCCCAGAATCACCACGATGCGGCGCTCGTCGAGCCCGAGTCCCGCGATGAACACCGCGTCGTCCGGGTTCTGGACGATGCAGGTGCTCCGGCGGCCGTCCAGCGCCCAGCGGAGCGCCCGGCGCAAGAGGGGTCGCAACACGCGCGCCTTGATGTCGCCGGACGTGAACACATAGCCCAGGCCGGTCAGAACGCCGACGATCGCCGGCACGCCGGAGAGCCGCGCCGCGGCGGCGCCGTAAAGCACAGGCTTCATCGCGACCGGATGCACGATGTCCGGCCACTCGGCCCGGCAGATGCGCAGGAGCGCGGCAAGCGTTCGCAAGTCCGCCAGCGGCGAAACGCGCCCCCGCTTCAAGGGGATGGGAAACACCCGCATTCCTGCGCCGCGGATTGCGTCGCCGTAGACCGCAACCGGGCAGGCGACGGCGACCGCGAAGCCGGCGTCCCGGGCCGCCAGCGCGACCGGCATTATGTGGGAGAAAAAGAATCCGTCGTCGCCGGTGACGAAGAGCAGTCTGGGCTGGCCGCTCACAGCGGCAAGAGCCGGAGCCCGTCCGGCAATTCGACGTTCCGGCACCTATTCCTGATGTCGGCGGCTGCAAGGGGGAGGCCCACGTATCCGAGACCGATGGCCGCGACGTGCATGGGATGGTGTCCGTCGGTTGAACGAGAGGCGCCCCCGCTTGCCCGCGCCGTCGATCCGCCGACAATGGGCACGCATCCGGGATCGCCGAGAGGGCTATGCGCGCGCAACCGCCTCCGTGTCAAACGATATCCCCGCGCCAGGGGCGCAACGATCGGGAATGGCCGAGCCGATGACGATCCTCGTCACCGGCGCCGCCGGTTTCATCGGTTTTCACGTGTGCAGGGCGCTGCTGGCGCGGGGCGAGCGGGTTCTCGGCATCGACAACCTGAACGATTACTACGACGTGCGCCTCAAGGAGGCCCGGCTCGCCCTGCTGCAGGCGCACGACGCCTTCGCGTTCGCCCCTGCCGACATCGCCGATCGGGAGGCCATGGGCGCGGCGGTCGAGCGGGAACGGGGGTCAATTGCCCGGATCGTCCATCTCGCCGCCCAGGCCGGGGTCCGCCATTCGCTCGTCGACCCTTACGCCTATGTGCAGGCCAACGTGATGGGCCAGGTGGTGATCCTGGAGCTCTGCCGCGCGCTGCCCCGGCTGGAGCACATCGTCTACGCCAGCTCCAGCTCGGTCTACGGCGGTGTGACCGAGGCGCCGTTCTCGGTCGATGCCCGCGTGGACACCCCGATCTCCCTCTACGCGGCGACCAAGAAGGCCGGCGAGCTGATCGGCCACGTCTACGGCCACCTCTTCGCCGTGCCCGCGACCGGGCTCCGCTTCTTCACTGTCTACGGCCCCTGGGGGCGCCCGGACATGGCGGAGTTCCTCTTTACCCGGGCGATCCTGGAGGGCCGGCCGATCACCCTCTTCAACCACGGCCGCATGAAGCGCGACTTCACCTATATCGACGACGTGGTGCCGGCGGTCCTCGCCGTCCTCGACGCGCCGCCGGCCGGCGGCGATGGAGCGCCCCACCGCGTCTACAACGTCGGCAACAACCGGCCCGAGGCGCTCACCGACTATGTCGCGATCCTGGAGCGCGCCATCGGCCGCAAGGCGGCGATCGAGCATGCGCCGATGCAGCCGGGCGACGTGGAGGAGACCTGGGCCGACATCTCGGCGCTGCAGCGCGACCACGGCTTCGAGCCCAGCACCACCATCGCCGAGGGGCTGCCCCGCTTCGTCGCCTGGTACCGCGAGCACTACGGCATCTGATCGCGCTCAGCCCCTCCCCGCGGCCTTCTTCCACCCCAGCTCGGCGAGGACCTGCGCCCTGTCGCCGTACTCGTGCGCGTTGGGCGCGCTGGCATTGCCCTGAAGGCCGCGCGCGTAGACCCCCTGGCAGATCGCCGCCATGCGGAAGAAGGCGAAGGCCATGTAGAAGCGCCAGTCGGCGATCTCGCCGCGGCCCGCGCGTTCGCAGTAGGCGTCCCGGTGTGCCTCTTCCCCCGGCAGCCCCAGCGCTTCGAAGTCCGCGCCGCCGAGGCCCGGCAGCGCCGACGCGCCCCGGGGGATCGAGAAGGCGAGGCAGTTATGGGCGAGGTCACTCAGAGGATGGCCGAGCGTGCTGAGCTCCCAGTCGAGCACTGCGGCGATGCGCGGCTCGTGCGCGTGCACGATGAGGTTGCCCGGCCGGTAGTCGCCGTGGACGATGGCGGTCTCGTCGTCGCCCGGGATGTGGTCGGGGAGCCAGGCGAGCAGGCGGTCCATCTCCGGGATCTCGTCGGTGCGCGACGCCTCGTATTGCCCGGACCAGCGGCGGATCTGGCGCGCGATGTAGTTGCCCTCCCGCCCGAAGTCGGCGAGGCCCCGCGCCTGCCAGTCGACCCGGTGCAGCCGCGCCAGCACGTCGGCCATCGAGCGATAGGCCGCGCCGCGCTCGGCCGGCGTGAGCGCAGGCCACGCGGGGTCCTGATCGACCGACCCCTCCACGTGGTCCATCACGTAGAAGGCCGTGCCGACGATGTCCGTGTCCTCGCAGAGGTGGTGGACGCGCGGCACGGGCACGTCGGTCTCGGCCAGCGCCGCGAGGATACGGTACTCGCGCTCGACCAGATGGGCCGACGGCAGCAGCGTGCCCGGCGGCTTCTTGCGCAGCACGAAGCGCTGCTGCGGCCCCTCGATCAGATAGGTGGGGTTGGACTGCCCCGCCGCGAACTGGCTGACACCCCGGATCGGCACCGCGTCCGGCACATGCTCGGCCAGATAGCGCTCCAGCGCCGCCAGGTCGATCCGGTGCGCCGCGCGCACCGGCGTGGTCGAAGGATGTGTGGACATCTGGCAGCCTGGCCGTTGCCGCGCCATGGTTCCGGCCCGCCATTCTAGGGAGCGGCCACGGCCGCGGCCACCCCGCCCAGGAACACACGAATGACCGGTAGCGTCTCTCGCCGGAGGCCGAACGGCCACCGTTCGCACGCTCGTCGCGACATTATGAAAACAAACAATCAATACATAGGACTAACATAGTATTGTCAAAATCTACAACATATTAGGCATACTTCTAAATCCATTGATACTTGAGGCGATGTCGTTGCACATCTTGCGGTTGCAGTATATGGAATGCATCTAACAGCGTGAGCGTGCGAGTCGGTGCCTCGTGCGCAAGCGCTACGACCCGGCCTGTGACTCGCAGGGGAGGCAGCCGGACGGCAAAGGGGCGCCGTCGCAGCGGTCACGCATAGGGACGCGAAATTTTGCGCGTCCGGCATGAAGCGGCGTTCCTGGGCGAATTCGGGGAGGATTCGATGATCGCGTCAGCCAAGAGATACATGACGGCATTCGCAGCGGCTGCCCTTATCGCCGTGGGGGTATCGGCCTGCGGCGGCGGTGGACCGACCACCACTCTCACTCCTGTGGACCTGGGCCCAGTGACCGATGGCTTCATGGCCGAAGCCGGCACCCTCGAGATAGAGGCGGGAGAAACCGTCGTTCGGGGCGACATCGCGTTTTCCTGCGCTGCCGACGGCGACGACTGCACGGTCACGGTGACGGTAGAGGACGGCCGGATCGGCGCCACGTCGACCGGAGGCATGGTCACCGCCATGAACTCCGCTGCGTACGCAGAGTCTCTCAGGACGAGGAGCGTAAGCCTCTCCGGGGTAACGGCCGGTTTCACGGCCGAGGATGGCACCGTCACGATCAGGGCCGGCCAGACGGCGGTTTACGGCGATATCCGGTTTTCCTGCGCTGCCGGACGCTACGACTGCGAGGTCACGGTGACGGTGGCTGACGACGGCACGATCACCGCCGCGTCGACCGGCGGCACGGTGACGGCCATGAATGCCCCCGGCTACCCGCCCGACACCATGACCGTGGATCTGTCCGACGTGACGGTCGGCTTCCTGGCCGAGGCGATCACGATGCTCGAGATCGACGCCGGCGATTCGAAGAACCACGGCGACATCAGGTTCTCGTGTGCCGCCGGCGGTCGGGACTGCGTGGTCATGGTGATGGTGGACGCGGGCGGAAACGTCACCGCCACGTCGACCGGCGGCGATGTGACCGCTTCGGATGCCGGTAGTCCCGACACACTCGCGGACCGGACGCGCGAGGACGCGATCGAAACGGGTCATTCGACCAATGTGCCGAACCTGCAAACGTCCGGTGCGCCGGATGACGGTCTCGGGTACTCGGAGATGACCGGCACAATGCATGCCGAAATCGGTGGCAGGCCTGCGGAAGTGTACGAGCTGGTGACGCCGGCGACGGGCACGGACGCTGCGATGACGGACACGCTCGTCATCTACAGCAACGTCCCATTCCTGACGCCGACTGAATTCGAAGAGGTGTATCCATTCGACGTCAACGCCGATCCGAACCAAGGCAACGACGCGTTGGCAATCGCCATTGGAGCGACTGCCCAGGTCGACGTGGAATTGATCGTCGGTGACATGCCTTCCAGCAACGTGCCCCAGGACGGGACTTTCCGGGGCACGTTCGACGGCGCGGCAGGTGAATACACGTGTACCGACTCCGGCGGCTGCACACTCAGTTTCGATTCAGGCGGAAATGTCACCGATGTGAGCGGCGACATGCACTTCACGCCCGACGCAGGCGAGACGGTCCTCGCCACCGACCCCGACTACATGTACTTCGGCTACTGGTTGCGGGAATCGGAAGACAGCGGCGGCGATCCCACGTTCGAAGTCGCCGGGCTCTACGGCGGCGCCGAGCCGTCCGATATCAACGATGTCCAGATTTTGGAGGGCAGCGCGACCTACGAAGGCGCGGCAACGGGCCTCTACGTGAGGCGGTGGACCGATGCCAACAATGACGTGGTGCGCCGGCGCGCCGGCCAGTTCAGCGCCGACGTGATGCTTGAAGCCAACTTCGGCGGCGATACGGTGCCCGCCATCGATCACTACTCGATCAGCGGCACCATCGGCAACTTCATGGCCGGCGGCCGGGCACTCGATCCGAATTGGCACCTCGCGTTGCGGAGGGCGGAGTGAGCGCAGGCTCAGTAAGTGATGGCGGGGTTTTCGGATTATTTGATGGTCG
>JAPPHR010000146.1 GCA_028820995.1 Rhodospirillales bacterium | reverse complement strand
TCGTGAGCAGGAACACGCCGTAGAGGAAGATGCCGTAGAGCTGTTCCATCTACGCTGCCCGTCTCTTTCGCGAGGGGTGCGCACCGGGCGGTAAGGGGGTCGGCCGCGTCATGGCCTAGAACACCCGGCCCCGGAAGAGCCCGCTCGGCCGCCAGATCAGGATCGCGACCATGATCGCGAAGGCGACGCCGGTCTTGTAGCCGGGCGGGACGAGGGCATCGGTGCCGATCCACGGGTAGGTGGAGAGCTCCTCGACGAGGCCGATTACCAGCCCCCCCGCCATCGCGCCGTAGGGCCGCCCGATTCCGCCTAGCAGGGCAGCGGCGAAGATCGGCAGCAGAAGCTTGAAGCCCAGCTGCGATTCGACGTGGGTGTCGTAGGCGAGGAAGACCCCGGCCGCCGCCGCAAGCCCGGCGCCCACGATCCAGGTGGTGAGGATCACCCGCTCGGTGTCGATGCCGGTGAGCCGGGCGAGGTCGGGCGAGTCCGCCATCGCGCGCATCGCCTTGCCGGCCCGGGTGTGGGCGAGCAGCAGGTGCACGGCCAGCATCAGGACGAGGGCGGAGCAGACGATGGTGACATGCTTGGGGAAGACGCGCAGCGCGTCGAACAGCACCCACGGAATCTCGATGCCCTGGCCGAAGGAGCGGAGCTTCGCGCCCCAGATGAGCTGCACCAGGGAGCGCACCATCAGCATCAGCCCGAAGGAGGCAATCACGAGGATGATGGTCGAGCCGTGGCGGAGCGGCCGGAAGAAGAGCCGGTCCATGCCGAGCACCGCAGCCGCGGTGAACGCCATTGCCAGGGGTAGGACGGCGAAGGGGTGCCAGCCGGTGAAGGAGGCAAGCGAGAAGGCGGTGAAGGCGCCGAGCGTCATCGTCTCCCCGTGCGCGAAGTTCGCAAAGCGCAGGATTCCGAAGGTGAGCGTCACGCCGATCGCGCCCAGCGCGTAGATGCTGCCGAGCACCAGGCCCGGAATCAGATAGAAGTTGAGGAACTCGATCACGGCGCGTCCGCGCCTCCCGCGCGGTCGCCGTCGTCGCCGGCCGTGTCGTTGCCGCGCCCGCCGAGGAACATCGTGCCCACCGCCGGGTCCGCGAGAAGCGCCGCGCCACTGCCGTCCAGGCGGTTGCGCCCGTCGACGAGGACGTAGCCTCGGTCGGCGATGCCCAGCGCCTGGCGCGCGTTCTGCTCCACCATGAGGATGGCGACGCCGCGCGCGTTGATCTCCCGCACCACGCGGAAGATGTCGCCGCGGAAGCGCGGCGAGAGCCCCGCGGTCGGCTCGTCGAGAAGGAGGATGACCGGCTCCACCATGAGCGCCTTGGCGATCGCCACCATCTGGCGCTGGCCGCCCGAGAGGTATCCAGCAGGGGTGCGGCGGCGCTCCGCCAGTGGCGGAAAGAGCTCGTACATCTCCTGGATGCGGGGGCGGAAGTCGTCGCGGCGGATGTAGGCCCCCATCTCCAGGTTCTCGCTCACGGTGAGGTTGGGGAACACGTTGGCGGTCTGGGGGACGTAGCAGACGCCCTGGCGCACCACCCGCTCAGGGGCGGTACCGGTGATGTCCCGGCCCTGGAGGCTCACCCGACCGCCCGCGAGCGTGAGGCGGCCGAGCACCGCGTTCATCACCGTGGACTTGCCCGCTCCGTTGGGGCCGACGAGCACGACGATCTCGCCCAGGCCGACGCTGATCGATACCTCGTGGATGATTTCGGCTCCGCTGTAGCCCCCGGTCACGCGTTCCAGCGCGAGGACCGGCGTTCCCGCTCCTTCCTGCGGCTTTCCGTCGCCTGCGCCGTTCACGGGACGTCCCCTCCCGCCGCGGGTTCGGGGCCGGCACCGTCCTCGTCCTCGTCGCCGCCGAGGTAGGCGTCGAGCACCCGCTGGTCCCGGCGCACCTGCTCCATGGGGCCGTCGGTGAGGACCGCGCCCTGCGAAAGCACGATCACCCGCTCGCAGAGCGAGGCGATGAAGTCCATGTCGTGCTCGATGACGACGAATGTGTAACCACGCTCGCGGTTGAGCTCCAGGATCATCTCCCGCAAGCGGACGAGCAGGGTCGGGTTGACCCCCGCCCCCGGCTCGTCGAGGAGCACGAGCCGGGGCGAGGTCATCATCGCCCGTCCCAGCTCAAGCAGCTTCTTCTGGCCGCCCGAGAGGTTCATGGCGAGTTCGTCGCGCAAATCCCAGAGCGTGAGGAAGCGGAGCGCGTCCTCCGCCCTCTCGCGCACCTCGCGTTCGCGCCGGGCGACCGCGCCGGGCGCGAGCCATACCGGCCAGAGGCGCTCTCCGGGCTGGGCGGCGGGCACTGCCATCAGGTTCTCCAGCACCGTGAGGCGGCCGAACTCGTGCGGAATCTGGAAGGTGCGCACGATGCCCCGGTGAAAGAGCCGGTGAGTGGGGAGGCCGGTGATGTCCTCGCCGTCGAAGAGGATGCGGCCCGCGCTGGGGGGCAGCGCCCCCGCCACCATGCTGAAGATGGTGGTCTTGCCCGCGCCGTTCGGCCCGATCATCCCAGTGATGCGGCCCGCCTCGATCGTGAAGGAGCAGCGGTCCACCGCGGTCAGGCCGCCGAAGCGGCGGGTCAGCCCTTCGAGCGCGAGAATCGGCGCCGGCGAGCGGCCGGGTTCTGTCAGCGAGGCGGCGTTCATGGCGAGGCCAATGGTAGCCTGCCTGCTTCAACCGGCGCGCCAGGAAAAATGCCGGGTAACGACAGCGCCTGGGCACCCCCTTGGGGCTACAATGGTCGGGACCGGACGTCGCGCCGCGCGGCAAGGGGGGTGCGTTGAACGACGAGTCGAGCATGCATGAGGTTCGCGAGTCCCGAGCGCATGGCCGGGCTACTCCCGAATGCGCTGCGGGCGGAACGGCACGGGCCGAGCTGCTCCTGCCGAGCCGCGACCTGCACGCGGACCTCGCCTTCTTCCGCCAACGGCTCGGCTTCCGTCTCGAGTCAATCTTTCCCGCCGACGACCCCGCGCAGGCGGTGCTCTCGGGCCACGGCGTGCGCATCCGGCTCGAACGCGCCGCCGCCGATGCCCCCGGCGCGATCCGGCTCCACTGCGAGGACCCGGACGCATTGGGAAACGGCGCGCAGGAGCTCCACGCACCGGGCGGCACCCGCATCGAGCTGCGGGACCTCCATCCCCGCCTGCTCCGCCCGCCTACCCGCCACGCGCTGGTGGTGCAGCACCAGGGCGCGGAGGACGGCGCGTGGGGGGTCGGCCGGGCCGGCATGCATTACCGGGACCTCATTCCCGGGCGCCTCGGCGGAGCGATCATCGCCTCGCACATCCGCATCCCGGAGGCGGGGCCGGTGCCCGACGATGTGCACTACCACATCGCGGCATTCCAGCTCATCTACTGCTACCGGGGCTGGGTGGACCTCGTGTACGAGGACCAGGGCCCGCCCTTCCGCCTCGAAGCCGGGGACTGCCTCATTCAGCCCCCGCAGATCCGCCACCGGGTGCTCGAGTCCTCCGCCGGACTGGAGGTGATCGAGATCGCGGTGCCGGCGGAGCACCTCACCGTGCTCGACCACGCGCTGGAGCTTCCCACCGCCCGCCTGCGTCCGGATCGCGACTTCGGCGGCCAGCGTTTCTGCTGCCACAAGGCGGGTAACGCAGTCTGGAACCCGGGTCGACTTCCCGGGTTTTCCGCCTGTGACACCGGAATCGCTGCCGCCACGGGCGGGGTGGCGAGCACGCGTGTCGCGAGACGCACCGAAGGCGGCAGTAACATCGCGGAAACCAGCCACGACGCAGACATCCTCTTCACCTTCGTCCTCGAAGGCGGAATGACGCTGCGCGTGCCCGAGCACGAGGCCTGCGAGCTTCGGGCCGGAGACGCCTTCGTGCTGCCGCCGGGGCTTCGCAGCGCCTACGAGCGCTGCACGGACGACCTCGAACTGCTGGAGGTGTCCCTGCCAGGCGCCTTCGCAACGACCGTCCACCGGAGTCCGTGACGGCGAATTACGGCGCTCACGCCCAGGACGCCACTTTCATTTCGCGCCTCGTCAGACGTAGGTCACCACCTCGTCGAGCGGCTTCCGCCCGATGTCCGGGACCGTCGCGTTCTCGTCCGGGTAGCCGACCACCAGCAGCAGGAAGGGCCGCTCGGCCGATTTCGGACGCCCCAGGATCTCGTTCAGGAACTTCATGGGGCTCGGCGTGTGGGTCAGGGTCGCCAATCCGGCGACGTGCAGCGCCGCGATCAGCATTCCCGTCGCGAGCCCGACCGATTCCATCGGGTAGTAATGCTTGACCCGGCGGCCGTCGGCCAACCGGCCGTGCTTCTGGGCGAAGATCGCGATCAGGTAGGGCGCGCGCTCCAGGAAGGGCTTGTTCTCGTCGGTGCCGAGGGGCGCCAGCGCATCCAGCCACTCCTGAGGCGCTCGGTGCCGGTAGAAGTGGCGCTCCTCCTCCTCGGCGGCTTCGCGAAGCCGCCGCTTCGTCTCCGCGTCGCTCACGACGACGAAGTGCCAGGGCTGAAGGTTGGCACCGCTCGGCGCCGTCGTCGCGGCCCTCAGGCAATCGTCGATGATGGCGCGCGGGACCGGGCGGCTCGAGAAGTGCCGCACCGTGCGCCGGCGCTTCAGCTCCGCGTGGAAGTCGCGGGCCCGCCGCATCATCTCGTCTTCGGGATACTCCCGAAAGTTGGAGAGCGGCACGAAGGGATACTCGTCCATCTCGTGTTCCGTCCGTCAGAGACCCGGTCTTCAGCGCAACCCGTCCCCGTTCGTCGTGCCGGTCGCGGCACGACGCAGGGAGGCATCCGCGCACGATCGCCACCGGGCACTCAACCCGGCGCGTCGTCGCCCGAGCTGCTGCCCGCGTCTTCCGGCCCGTCGCCGGTCCGCTCGCGCGGCGTGCGCTCGCGTTGCCGCGCCCGTCTCTCTCGTTCCTCATCGTCGCCGGAAGCGGCGTGGGGCGGGGCGGTCGTGTCGTCGTCCGTCCCCGCCTCCTCGATGACCACCCGGGCGGCGTGCGCGCGGCCCTGCTTGTCCTCGCCGAAGTAGATCTGCGTGTGGGGGAAGGGAATCTCGATGCCGCGGTCGTCGAAGGCGGCTTTCAACCTGCGGTTGTACTCTCGCCCGGTCGCCCACTGCGTGAGCGGCTTGGTCTTGAGGCGGGCGCGGACGATGACGGCCGAATCGCCGAAGCTGTTGAGGCCCATGATCTCCAGCGGCTCCAGCATGTTGGGGCCGAACTCGGGGTCCTGCTGCAGCGCCGCGCCCACCTCGCGCATGACGTCCACCACCTCGTCGTAGTCCTCGCGGTAGGCCACGCCCATGTCGATCAGGTAGTAGGAGAACTCCTTGGTCATGTTGGAGATCGTGTCGACCGAGCTGTAGGGCACGGTGTGCACCTGTCCCTGCAGGTCGCGCATCCGGATGGTGCGGACGGTGATCGCCTCGACCGTGCCGGTATGGCCGCCGGCGGTCACGACGTCGCCGACGGCGACGCTGTCCTCCAGCAGAATGAAGAGCCCGGTGATGATGTCCTTCACCAGGGTCTGCGCGCCGAAGCCGATGGCGAGGCCGGCGACGCCCACGCCGGCCAGCACCGGCGCGATGTCGATGCCGATCTCGGAGAGGATCATCAGCGCCGCGATGATGCCGACGACGACGCGGAGCGCGTTGCGCGCGAGCGGCAGCAGCGTGCGGGCGCGCTGGCTGCGCTCCAGCAGTTCGCCCGTTTCGTCGACCTGGGTGAGGTAGCGGTCGACGAGGGTCGTCGCCACCTCCAGCACGATCGTGGCGATCAGGGCGATGGCGAGGATCGAGGCGAGGGTGGCGATCACGGCGGTGCCCGTCGCGCTCGCGAGCCAGGTGAAGATGTCGGCGTTCCACGCTTCGAGAATGAGGCAGATCCCCAGCAGCAGGATCACCGCCTGCGCCGCCCGGCGCGCGACCGGCAGATAGCGGTTGACCCGCGCCTGCAGGCCCGGATAGCGCTCGTGCAGCTCTGCACGGACGCGGAAGCCCCGCTCGAAGCCGCGCCGGACTGCCGCGAAGCCGAAGCCCGTGGCCCAGGCGATGACGACCGTCGCCGCGCTCCCCTTGATCAGGAAGAGGAAGCCTTCGAGCCCCTCGGCCGCCGCCAGGAGGCCGCCGGCCACGACGTAGAGGATCGCCGGGATGTGCCAGAAGTCCGCGAGCTTGCCGAGGAACGCGAAGATCCTGAGATGCGCCCGGGTGCCGCTGGTCTGCCCGGTCTCGTGCAGCCAGCGCGCGAACGCTATGCGGTTCTGCAGGATGAAGGTGATGAGGAGGCCGACCAAGAGGATGCCGAGCAGGCGGATCAGTGCCTCGAAGCCGCTCTCCGGCAGGCCGAGCAGCAGGGCCGCCTGGCAGAAGACGTAGCCGTAGGCGCCGATGTTCACCAGGCGGCGCCACCAGACCGAGCAATAGGCGGCGTTCTCGTCGGTGATCGGCGCCAGGCGAAGCTGGGGGGCATAAGGCGCCAGCACCAGCGTGCCGGCTGCCTTGACCACGCTCACGATCAGGTGGGCGTTGATGATCGCAAGCGCGATCACCCGCGCGGCCTCGGCCGGCGAGATGACGGTGAGAACGCCGTAGGCGACGCCGGCGGCGATGAGGTTGGGCGCGGCCCTTAGCACGGCGTGGTAGAGCAGCAGTGGAGGCCGCAGCCAGGGAGAGGGGGCCTCCCGCCGCTCCACCCGGCGCCTGAGCCTGGTGAGCGCGTAGAAGGCGATCAGCCCGCCCGCGATGCCTGCGGCGATGACCGCGACCAGCTTGCCGAAGGCGATCAGCCAGGCGTCGCGCTCGTCGGGCTCGCCCCAGTGCTCGATGAGCCAGGCGATGGCATCCGGGATCCCGGCGATCTCGCGCGCGAGCTCGACGATGTGCCTGCCGAGCACGGCGACCCCGTCGGAGATTGCGCGCATGGCGGACGCGCCCTCGGCGTCCTCGCTCTCCTCCTGCGCCTGCCGGGCCTCGAGCGCGGCCTTCAGGTCGGCGAGGAAGCGCTCGCGGTTCTCCGGCGATTCGAGGGTCTCGACCAGGTTTTCGAGGGCCTGGGCGTCGGCCGCGCCCGAGCCGGGCGCGCTCTCCTGCGCGAGCGCCGGCACGCTCGCGGCGAGCCAGAGCGCCGTCAGGAACAGCGCCGCCACCCTCGCGAAGCGCGCGCACGAGGGGCCAAGGCGCGGCCTCTGGACACCCGGCCGAAACGCGTGCCAGAGTGCCGCCGCCATGCGATGCACCGGGAGGGACGACATGGCGGTGACTATTTACCACAACCCGCGCTGCTCCAAGTCCCGTCAAGCATTGCAGCTGTTGCGGGACCGGGGCATCGAGCCGGAGATCGTGGAATATCTGAAGACGCCGCCCACGGCCGACGAGTTGGACGCCGTGCTCTCCAGGCTCGGGCTGGAGCCGCGCGCGGTGATGCGGGCGAAGGAGGCCGCCTACCGCGAGGCCGGCATGGGCGATGAAAGTCTCTCTCGCCGCGCGCTGATCGACCTCATGGCTGCCAACCCCATTGTGATCGAGCGGCCGATCGTGGTTAACGGCGCGCGCGCGGCCCTCGGCCGCCCGCCCGAGAACGTGCTGTCGATCCTTTAGGCGCCCGTGACCCTTCCGGTCGTCTTCCACCCGGACTACACGGTCCCGCTGCCGCCCGGCCACCGCTTCCCCATCGGGAAGTTCGGCCGAATCAAGGACGTGCTGCTGGAGGACCGCGTGATTGCGCCAGCGAGCCTCCGCGAGCCCGTGCCTGCGAGCCGCGAATGGCTCACGCTGGCCCATGACGAGGCGTACGTCGACGCGGTGATGGCGCTCGCGCTCGACCGCCGCGCGGTGCGGCGCTTGGGCCTGCCACTGTCCGACGCGCTGGTGCGCCGCGGGCGCGCGGCGGTCGGCGGAACCGTGCTCACCGGCCGTCTCGCCCTGGAGCACGGCCTCGCCTGCAACACGGCCGGCGGCAGTCACCACGCCTTCGCCGGTCACGGCGCGGGCTTTTGCCTCTTCAACGATGTCGCCGTCGCGATTCGCGTGCTGCGCCGGGAGGGGCTGATCGCACGCGCGTTGGTGGTCGATCTCGACGTGCACCAGGGCGACGGCACCGCCGCAATCTTCCAGGGCGAGCCGGAGACCTTCACCTTCTCGCTCCACTGCGAGGCCAACTATCCGCCGGCCAAGGAGACGAGCGATCTCGACATCGGCGTGCCCCCCGGCACCGGCGATGCGGTCTATCACTCCGTGCTGGCGACCCACTTGCCCGGCCTCATCGCCCGCCATCGGCCGGACATCGTGTTCTACAATGCCGGCGTCGATCCCCATGCCGACGACAAGCTCGGCCGGCTCGCCCTCAGCGACGAGGGGCTGGCCCGGCGGGATCGCTACGTGATCGAGACCTGCCGCGCGGCCGGCGTGGCGTGCGCCTGCGTCGTGGGCGGCGGCTACGCCGACGATCTTGACCGCCTCGCGCGGCGGCATACGAGCGTCCACCGAGCCGCGGCGGCGGTGGCAGCCCCGGTGGCGGCCGGGCGGCCGCGGGTCCGGGTTGTGGGAGGGAGGCGATGAAGGCTGCGGTGATCCACGGCTACGGCGAGGCCTTCGACACCATCGTCTACGAGGACGTGCAGACGCCGGCGGCGGGCCCCGGCGAGCTCCTCATCAAGGTCCATGCCTCCGGCGTGAACCATTGCGATACCGACCTGCGCAAGGGGTTCTTCGGCGTGGACAGCCCCATGCCGCACGTCATGGGGGTCGACGCGGCGGGCGCCGTGGCCGACGTCGGCGCCGGGGTTACGGGGTTTGCCGAGGGTGACCGGGTCGCGCCCCACTTCATGCTGAGCTGCGGCACCTGCGGCGACTGCCGCGACGGCCGCGAGAACTTGTGCCTGAACGCCGGCGTGCTCGGCGTCACCCATTGGGGCGGCTATGCCGAGTACGTGCGGGTGCGCCACGACCACGTCGTCCGCATCCCCGACTCGCTCTCCTACGAGGATGCGGTGGCAGGACAGATCCCATTCGCGACGGCCTGGGAGGCGTTGATCGAGGAGATCGCGCTCCGCGCCGGGGAGACGGTGCTGATCACGGCGGCGGGCGGCGGCGTGGGCTCGGCCGCCGTGCAGGTCGCGAAGCTCGCGGGCGCGCGGGTGATCGCGGCCGCCGGCTCGGAAGAGAAGCTGGAGAAGGCCCGGGCGCTCGGGGCCGACGCGGCCATCGATTACACGCGCGAGGACATCGGCGATGCGGCCAGGCGTCTCACCGACGGCCGCGGCGTCGACGCGGCGCTGGAGATGACCGGCGGCGCGATCCTGGTGGGTGCCATCGACGCGCTCGCGCCCGGCGCCCGGCTCGCCACCATCGGCGCCCACGGCGGCGAGCAGGTGGAGATCGACTTCATCGAGTTCTTCCGCAAGCACATCTCGGTCCATGGCTGCGGGCGCTCGACCAGGACCCATGTCGAGCAGGTGCTGCGGCTGATGGCGGAGGGCCGCCTCAAGCCCGTGATCCACCGGACCTTCTCTCTAAGCGAGGCGCCGGCGGCGCATGCGCTGATGGAGAGCCGCAACTTCTTCGGCCGCATGATCATGCGGCCCTGAGCGGGACCGGCGGCGGTGCCCGATCCGCTCGGCAACTTCGCGTTCACGTGGCCGTTTTATGCAGGCGGGGTCATCGCCTACCTGATCGGCGCGTTGCCCATAGGCCTGATCGTGGCGCGCCTCTTCAGGCTGGGCGACCTGCGGCGCATCGGCTCCGGCAACATCGGGGCCACCAACGTCTTGCGCACCGGCAACAAGTGGGCAGCCGCGCTGACCCTGCTGCTCGACGGCGGCAAGGGGGCCGTGGCGGTGGTCATCGCCCAGCGCTTCGGCCCCGACATGGCGGTGATCGCCGCGGGCTGCGTGGTCGTGGGCCACGTCGCGCCGGTCTGGCTGCTGTTCAAGGGCGGCAAGGGCGTGGCGACGACGCTGGGCGTCCTGCTCGCGATCGCGTGGCCCGTGGGCCTGATCGCCTGCGGGCTCTGGCTCGCCGTCGCCGGTCTCTTCCGTTTCTCGTCCCTCGCCGCGCTGATCGCGATCTGCGCGTCGCCGGGGTTCGCGCTGCTCTTCGACATACCGCAGATCGCGTGGCTCGCAGGCTTCCTCGCGGTGATCGTGACGCTGCGCCATGCGGAGAACATCGTGCGCCTCGTGCGCGGCCGCGAACCGCGCATCGGCCAGGGCAGTCCGGCCGCTCCTGAGACCGAACCCCCGGCGGGCCAATGAACGCCGCCGGCACCAACGAGCGCCGCACGCTTTCGGACGCCGAGCGTCTCGACTGGCTGCGCCTCGCCAGAAGCGAAAACGTCGGCCCGATCACGTTTCTTGCTCTGCTCGACCGCTTCGGCTCTGCTGCCGCCGTACTCGACGCGCTGCCGGCGCTGGCGCGGCGCGGCGGGAGGCGGCGGCCGATCAAGGTCTGCGCGCGCGCTGCGGCCGAGCGCGAGCTCGAGGCGCTGGCACTGCTCGGGGGGCGCATGATCGCAATGCCCGAGCCCGACTATCCGGAGCCGCTCGCCGCCATCGCCGACCCGCCGCCGGTGCTCGCCGTGCGGGGCCGTGCGGATCTGCTGTTGGCCGAGTCCGTCGCGGTGGTGGGCGCGCGCAACGCGTCCGCCAACGGGCTGCACTTCGCCGAGCGCCTGGCGGCGGACCTGGGCGCGGCGGGCCTCACGGTGGTCTCCGGCATGGCCCGCGGCATCGACGGCCGCGCCCATGCAGGTGCGATGGAGACCGGGACCGTTGCGGTCATGGGCGGCGGCGTCGACGTGGTCTACCCCAAGGAGAATCGGTCGCTCTTCGAGCGGCTGCTGGCAGATGGCGCGGTGATCTCGGAGGCGCCGCTCGGCACTGTCCCAATGGGACGCCACTTTCCGCGCCGCAATCGCATCATCGCCGGCCTCTCGCGCGGCGTGGTGGTGGTGGAAGGCGCAGCGCGCTCGGGCTCGCTGATCACGGCACGGCTTGCGCTGGAGCAGGGGCGCGAGGTGCTGGCGGTCCCCGGCTCGCCCCTCGATCCGCGCGCCAGCGGCCCCAACCGCCTGATCCGACAGGGGGCAACGCTGGTGGAGAGTGCAAACGATGTGCTCGATGCGCTGGCCGAAGGCGGCCGCCCGGCGCTCAGCGAACCCCGCCAACGGTGGCCATCCGACGCCCAATTCGAGGCGCCCGAGGAGGACGAGGCGCCTCCCGACGCCCGCGATTCCGTGATCCAATTGCTCGGTTCGAGTCCCGTGCCCGTAGACATGCTGGTGCGGCAGAGCCGGTTGACTCCCGCGATGGTGGCGACCATTTTGCTGGAGCTTGAGTTGGCGGGACGCCTGGAACGGCATCCGGGCAACCGCGTTTCGCACTCCCAGCCGGCGGCGTAGCGCCGCCCACAGGCGCTACCAGCAAGTCGTTTCAGGATGAACGTCGTCGTCGTCGAATCGCCTACCAAGGCGTCAACCATCGGCAGGTACCTGGGCCCGGACTTCACGGTCGTGGCCTCCTACGGCCATGTCCGCGACCTCCTGCCCAAGGACGGCTCGGTGCGGCCGGACGATGCCTTCGCCATGGACTGGACCGTCTCCGACGGCGCCGAGAAGCATATCGGCGCCATCGGCAAGGCGTTGCGAGGTGCGGACCGGCTCTTCCTCGCCACCGACCCCGACCGCGAAGGCGAAGCCATCTCCTGGCACGTGAGAGACGAGCTCGGCCGGCGCGGACTGCTGGATGGCGTTGCCGTGCAGCGCGTGGTCTTCAGCGAGGTTACCAAGAGCGCCGTGCTCGATGCCATGGCCGCGCCGCGCGACCTCGACGACAACCTGATCGACGCCTACAAGGCGCGGCGCGCGCTCGACTACCTGGTGGGGTTCACGCTCTCGCCGGTGCTCTGGCGCAAGCTCCCCGGGTCGCGCTCGGCCGGCCGCGTGCAGTCCGTGGCGCTCCGGCTGATCTGCACGCGCGAAGTGGAGATCGAGGCCTTCAAGCCGCGCGAATACTGGTCGATCGAGGCCGATCTCGACACGCCCAGGGGTGAGCGCGTGGTTGCCCGGCTCGCGATCCTCGACGGCAAGAAGCTCGGCAAGTACACGCTCGGCGATCAGGAGACGGCCGAGCAGGCTGCCGCGTTGGTGCGGTCCGGCCGCTACCGCATCGCGTCGGTCGAGACCAAACGGGTCAAGCGCAATCCGGCGCCGCCCTTCACCACGTCCACCCTGCAGCAGGAGGCTTCGCGCAAGTTGGGATTCGCTGCACGGCGGACCATGCAGGTGGCCCAGCAGCTTTACGAAGGCATCGCCGTGGATGGCGAGCAGGTGGGCCTCATCACCTACATGCGGACCGACGGCGTGCAGATCGCCGAGCAGGCGCTGCGCCAGGCGCGCGACGTGATCGGGCAGCGCTACGGCAAGGCCTACGTGCCCGAGAAACCCCGCCACTACCGCACCAAGGCAAAGAACGCGCAGGAAGCGCACGAGGCGATCCGCCCCACCGATCTCGCCCGCACGCCGCAGTCGCTCGCGGCCGTTCTCAAGAAGGATCAGGCGCGGCTCTACGAGCTGATCTGGAAGCGCGCGCTCGCGAGCCAGATGGCGAGCGCCGAGATCGACCGGGTGAGCGTGGACATCGCCTCCGACGACGGGCGCGTCGGTCTGCGCGCGACCGGCGCGACGGTCGCCTTCGACGGGTTCCTCCGTGTCTATCAGGAGGGCCGGGACGACGCCCGGCGCGACAACGGCGACGATGCCGACGACGAGCGCAGGCTGCCGGCGGTGAAAGAGGGCGAGGCGATGGCGGTCGCGGACGTCACGCCCAACAGGCACGTGACCGAGCCGCCGCCCCGGTTCTCCGAAGCGAGCCTCGTGAGGCGGCTGGAGGAGCTCGGCATCGGCCGCCCGTCCACCTACGCCTCGATCATCTCCGTTCTGCAGGACCGCAACTACGTGCGCCTGGAGAAACGCCGCTTCGTGCCCGAAGACCGCGGGCGCATCGTCACGGTGTTCCTGGAGAGCTTCTTCAGCCGCTACGTCGAGTACGACTTCACGGCCTCGCTCGAAGGCCGGCTCGACACCATCTCCGCCGGCGAGATCGCTTGGCGGGAGGTGCTGAGCGATTTTTGGCGCGATTTCGCGGGCGCGGTGGAGGAGACCAAGGGGCTCCGCGTCAAGCAGGTCCTGGACGCCCTCGACGAGACGCTGGGTCGGCACCTGTTCCCGGCCGAGGATGGCGGCGAGGATCGCCGCTGCCCGTCGTGCGAAGACGGACGACTCGGACTCAAGCTCGGGCGCTACGGCCCCTTCGTGGGCTGCGCCAACTATCCGGAGTGCCGCTTCACCCGCCCGCTCGCCGATGGCGGGGACGAGGCTGCGGAGCCCCGCACGCTCGGCAACGACCCGGAGAGCGGCCTGCCGGTCGCGTTGAAGCGCGGCCCCTACGGCCTCTATGTCGAGCGCGCCGTCGCCGAGGGCGCCAAGGAGAAGCCCAAGCGGGTCTCCCTGCCTCAGGACCTGGCGCCGGACCTGGTCGATCTGGAGACGGCGCTCGGCCTGCTGGCGCTGCCGCGCGAGGTCGGCGCGCATCCCGAGACCGGCAAGCCGATTACCGCCGGGATCGGCCGCTTCGGCGCCTACGTCAAGCACGACGGCGCTTATCGCTCGCTGCCGCGCGGCGAAAACGTGTTGAGCGTGGGCCTGAACCGGGCGGTGGTGCTGATCGCCGAGAAGAAGGGGGGCGCAAAGCTCCTGCGGGAGCTGGGCGCGCATCCCGAGGGCGGCGAGGCAGTAACTCTCCACACCGGCCGTTACGGGCCCTATGTCCAGCATCGCAGGCTGCGCGCGTCTCTGCCCAAGGGCGCGTCCGACGAGGACATGACCCTCGAAGGGGCCGTCGCGCTTCTTGCCGCCAAGGCGAAGAAGGGCGGCGCCAAGAAGAAGACCGCCGCGCCCAAGCGGAAATCGACGGCGGCGAAGGCCGGCGGGCGCACGCGGGCGAAGGCGAAGCGCGCCTCGGGCCGGCAGGCGGATGCGCCTGCCGACGGCGCGCCGTAGCGGCGCGCGTGCACCTTGGCGGGCAGGCCGGCTCCCTTTCCCAGCAAGGATGAGGTGCTGCGCTTTGTCCGGGAGAGCCCCGGCAAGGTCGGCCGGCGCGAGATCGCACGCGCCTTCGGCATTCGCGGCAACGACCGCGCCGCGCTGACGGAGCTCCTGCGCGCGCTGGAGGAGGAAGGCGCGCTCGAAGGCCGGCGCAGCCGACGCCGCGCCCCCGGAAGCCTGCCCGCGGTGACGGTGCTGGAGGTGGAAGGGCTCGACTCCGACGGCGCGCTCACGGCCCGGCCCGCGTCGTGGGAAGAGTCCGATCCGCCGCCGCCGATTACGCTCGACCCCGCGCCCCGCGGCGTGCGCGAGCCGGGGGAGGGCGACCGCGTGCTGGCACGGCTCCGGCCTGCGCCGGACGGCGGCTATCTGGCGCGGCCCATGCGCGTGCTCGATCCAGGCCCGCGCCGAGTGGTCGGAATCTTTCACGCCGACGGACGTGGCGGGGGCACGATCGAGCCGGCCGAACGGCGATCCCGCCGCGATCTCTCGGTGCCGGCAGACGAGACCGCCGGCGCCCGCTCCGGCGAGCTCGTGGTGGGCGAGACCCGCGAGGGCCGCCGCCTCGGACTGCCCGACGCCAGGGTCGTGGAGCGGCTGGGCGACGCCGATTCACCCGGCGCCATCAGCCTGGCCGCGATTCACGGCCGCGGCCTGCCGGTGCGCTTCCCCGACGAGGCGCTGGCGGAGGCGGAGAACGTGACCGCGCCGGGCCTCGACGGGCGCGCGGACCTGCGCGCGCTCCCGCTCGTGACCATCGACGGCGAGGACGCCCGCGACTTCGACGACGCGGTGTGGGCCGAGGCCGATTCCGCGCCGGACAATCCGGGCGGCTGGCGCGCGGTGGTCGCCATCGCCGACGTGGCCCACTTCGTGCGGCCGGGCAGCGCCCTCGACAAGGCGGCGCGGGAGCGCGGCAACTCCGCCTACTTCCCCGACCGCGTGGTGCCGATGCTGCCGGAGGCGCTGTCTGCTGGCCTCTGCTCGCTGAAGCCGGGCGTCGACCGCGCCTGCCTCGCCGCGCATCTCAGGATCGACGCGGAGGGCACCGTGCGCGACTGGCGCTTCGAGCGCGCGCTCATGCGCTCGGCCGCGCGGCTCACCTATGACGGCGTGCAGGAAGCGGCAAATGAGGGCGGCGCTGGCCTGCCGGCGCCCGTCCGCGCCGCGATCCCCCCGCTCTACGGCGTCTATGGCGCGCTCCGGGCAGCGCGGGAGCGGCGCGGCGCGCTCGACCTGGAGCTGCCGGAGCGCGTCGTCACGCTCACGGACGACGGCGCGGTGGCGCAGGTCGGCTTCGCGCGGCGCCACGACAGCCACCGCCTGATCGAGGAGCTGATGATCGCGGCGAACGTCGCCGCTGCGGGCGCGCTCGAAGCCAAGCATGTGCCTTGCATGTACCGCGTCCACGACCGGCCCGATACGGCGAAGCTCGATACCCTGCGCGAGTTCCTGCGCAGCCGCGGGATCGCCCTGCCGCGCGGCGGCGCGGTTCGCCCCGACACCTTCAACCGCTTCCTCGCCCTGCTCGAAGACCCCAGAGATATCGGGGTCGCCAGCCTGATGATCCTGCGCGCCCAGGCGCAGGCCGAATACAGCCCCCGCAACATCGCCCACTTCGGCCTCGGCCTCACGCGCTACGCCCACTTCACCTCGCCGATTCGCCGCTATGCCGATCTGCTGGTGCACCGCGCCCTGATCGATGCCTACGGCCTCGGGGAAGGCGGGTCCGGCCGCGGGGAAGCGGCGGGGCTGGAGCCCGCGGGCGCGCACATCTCGTCGACCGAGCGGCGCGCGCAGGCCGCAGAGCGCGATGCCTTGGACCGCTACTGCGCCGCCTACCTGGCCGAGCGCGTAGGCGCCGAGTTCCACGGCCGAATCGCCGGCGTGACCCGCTTTGGCGTTTTCGTCTCGCTCGACGAGACCGGGGCCGAGGGGCTGGTGCCCGGGCGGACCCTCGGCGTGGGCAGGCCACGCTTCGACGCCAGGCGCCAGACCCTCGATGTCAGTGGCCGCGCGCTGTGTCTGGGCGATCCCGTGATCGTGACGCTGGAGGAGGCCGACCCCTTGGCCGGCGGCCTGACCTTCTCACTTGTCGCCGCGAACGGTGAGGCCTGGACTGGGTCCAGCCGCGAGCGAGGACGGCGCGGGAGGCCGCGCCGGCGGCGCTGACGGTGGCGCTCGTGCGCACCCGTTGGGACATCGTTGCCATCGCGTTTGCGGCCGGTTTCATGGTCGGCATGCAGGTCGGCAAGGCGCCGCCGGCGCTGCCCCTGCTGGAGGCCGAGCTCGATCTCTCCCGCGTCATCGCCGGGCTGATCGCGTCGTCCTACTACGGCATCGGCGCGGTTCTCGGTGTCGCGGGCGGGCTTCTGGTCGACCGCCTCGGCATCCGGCGGATGGTCGTCGTGGGCGGTACCGCCATGGCTCTCGCGAGCGTCGCGGGCGGATTTGCGGAGAGCGGGCCGCCGCTGCTCGCCGCCCGCATCGTCGAGGGTTTTGGATTCGTCACTCTCACGGTTGTAGGGCCCAAGATGCTGGTCAGCGCGGCGGATGCCGGCGTGCGCCGATTCCTCCTCGGAGTCTGGGGCACCTACATGCCCATCGGCATTGCGATTTCGCTCGCGATCGCGACGGCGTCGCTGGAGACTATCGGGTGGCGCGGTCTCTGGTTCCTCAACGGGGGGATCATTCTGCTCTTCGTGCTCGTCTTCCTCTGGGGCGCGGCGCCGAGGCGCTGGCGTGCGCCGGCTGTGGCCGGCGGAGGGTTCGACGGCGCGGGCGCGCGAGCGACGCTGGCGCGGCCGGGGCCCTGGCTCTTCGGCCTGAGCTTCGCGATCTTTGCGGTCGAGTGGCAGGCGTTGATGGCCTGGCTGCCGACCTTCCTGATCGAGACGCAAGGCCACTCGCTAAATGGAGCCGCGCTCTTCACCGCGCTCTTCGTCCTCGTCACCGCCGCCGTCTCGATTGCTTGCGCCAGGCTGTTGCAGCGGGGCGTCGCGCGCTGGCCGCTGCTGGCGATCACCTTCGCGGGCATGGGGGTCTGCGCGGCGGCGCTTTTCGCGCCGTTCACGCCCGCGGAGGCCAAGATTGCGCTGGCCCTCTGTTTTGCGCTCGCCAGTGGGCCGTTGCCCGCCGTCTGCTTCGAAGGCGGCGTCGCGCATGCGCCGAGCCCGGCGCAGGTCGCGATGGCGGGCGGATTCGTGGCGCAGGGGGCCGCGCTCGGCGCCGTGCTCGGCCCGCCGCTGCTCGCCGCCGTGACCGAGGCGCTGGGCGGCTGGGAAGCCGCGTGGTGGACGATGCTGGTCTGGTCCTCCCTCGGCCTCGCGGTGGTTGCCGGGGTGTGGCGGGCCGATGCGCGGCTTGCGCGCCTGGCGGCAGCGTGATGAGCGGCCCTTCGCTGGCGCGCACCGTCGCCGCTGGCGTCGTGCTGGGCGCGGTGGTGCTCGCATCCGGCGCTGCACTCGCTGCTTCCATCTCGCTTTCCACGAGGCAGATCGCCCTCGATCCGAACGACCGCACGGTGCAGCACATCGGCAAGCTGCAATTCCTGGGTGGGCTGGCCGTCCGCAGCGACGCGCCGGCCTTCGGCGGGCTCTCGGGTCTCTGCGTCACGGCGGACGGGCGGCTTGCCGCCGTCAGCGACCGCGGCCACTGGTTCACCGTCCGCATCGTGCGGAACGACGCCGGCCGCCTCGTGGGTCTGGCCGATGCCGAGCTTGGGTCGCTCAAGGACCAGAAGGGCCGGCCGGTGGAGGACGAGTGGCGCGATGCCGAGGCATTGGAGCGGCTGCCGAACGGCGATTGGCTGGTGAGCTTCGAGCGCGCGCACCGCGTCTGGCGTTATCCGGTAGAGACCGGCGGCTTGCAGGGCCGGCCCACACCCCATCAGGCGCCGAAGGCCATCGCGCGCGCGCCCGCCAACGGCGGGATTGAGGCGCTGACGCCGCTCGCCGACGGGCGCATCCTGATGCTGGCACAGGGCCTGAAGCGGGAGGATGGCGCGCGGGCGGGCTGGCTGGTCGGCGAGGGCGGGATAGAGGCGTTGGGCTACCGCACCGCACCGAGATTTCTGCCGACGGACGCCGCGACGCTGCCGGGCGGCGACGTTCTCGTGCTTGCCCGCCACTACAGCGTGCTCGGCGGCGCGAGGGCCCGGCTCGAGCGCGTACCTGCCGAGACGATCAAGGCCGGTGCCACGCTGCGGGGCGCGCTGGTGGCGCGCTTCCAGCACCCGTTGACGGTGGATAATTTCGAGGGCGTGGCAGTGGTGCAGGGCGAGGACGGCTCCACGCTCGTCTACATCCTCTCGGACGACAACTTCAACTTCTTCCAGCGCACGCTGCTGCTGCTCTTCCGCCTGCGGGGCTCCTGACGGGGGCCGTGACAGTGCCGCGATTTCCGCGCTAGCCTCTGCCCATGCGCAAGATCCTCGTCACCGGCGCGCTCGGGCAGATCGGCGCCGAGCTGGTGCCGGAGCTGCGACGGCGACACGGCGCCGACAACGTCATCGCGTCCGGCTGGCGGCGGCGGGATGTGGGAACGGTTGTCGATGGCGGGCCGTTCGAGATCGTCGACTGCACCAGGCCGGGGGACATCGCCGCAGTCGTCGAGAAACACGGGATCGGCACCATCTACCACATGCCGGCGTTCCTCTCGGTGCTGGGCGAGGAGAAGCCGGAGGAAGCCTGGGCGCTCAATCTCGGCGGCTACGCCAACGCGCTGGAGGTGGCGCGGCGGCACGAATGCGCGGTGTTCTTCCCGAGCTCCATCGGCGCCTTCGGGCCGGGCACGCCGCTGCAGAACACGCCGCAGGACACGATCCAGCGGCCGAACACGATCTACGGCGTCTCCAAGGTCGCGGGCGAGCTGCTCGGCGACTACTACCACGCGCGCTTCGGGCTGGACACGCGGGGGCTCAGGCTGCCCGGCCTGATCTCGCACGTGGCGCTGCCAGGCGGCGGCACCACCGACTACGCGGTCCACATATTCTACGAGGCGCTGAAGGAGGGGCGATACACCTGCTTCCTGCGCCCGGATTCACGCCTCGACATGATGTACATGCCCGACGCCGTCGCCGCGATCCTCGACCTGATGGACGCCGATCCCGCTCGCCTCAAGCACCGCAACGCCTTCAACGTGAGCGCCATGAGCTTCACGCCCGAGGAGCTGGCCGCCGAGATCCGCAAGCACGTCCCCGGCTTCGAGATCGACTACGAGGTCGACCCGCTGAAGCAGTCCATCGCCGATTCATGGCCGGATTGGATGGACGACAGCGCCGCGCGCGCCGAATGGGACTGGCAGCCCCGCTACGACCTAGCCGCCATGACGGCGGAGATGATCGGGACGCTTAGGCGGAAGCTCGACCTCGCCTGACGCCGGCGTGCGGGAACGATCGGGACGCTCGGGCGGGAGCGGCGTCTCTCCCGAGGCCACCACGCGAGTCGGCGCGCGTTCCCCGAAGACCCAGCTTCGCACCGGGCCCACGTCGAGGTGGACGAAGTTGGAGCGCCGATAGAGCCCGGCGCCGCCCCGCCGCATGTCCACCGCCCTACGCCACACGGCCTCGGAGGCGATGCCGGGCACCCTGACGTCCGCCGCCATGCCGATGGTGTGGAGCGAGTTGCGCGCGACCCCCTTGCCGGAGGCGCGGAGCCACGCATTGGTTCCGGCTGAGCGATAGCCCGAGACGAGGTCGATCCGCGCCGGTCTCTCCAGCGCCTTCCACAGGAAGAAGAGCTGGTCGAGGACGCCGTAGAAGATCGGCTCGACCTCGCCGTTGCGCCGGTCGCGCATCAGGTAGCTGTAGGCCTCCAAGGCGTGCCGGTCGTAGGCGCCGTCGCGCCAGTAGACGAGATCGCGCGTCTCGCCGGTCCACAGGTTGCGGATCGGCACCCGGCGTTCCGCGTCCTCAAGAAAGCTCCGCGCCTGGACCGCGGCAGGGGAAGCCGCAAGCCCAAACAGGGCCGCCGCTCCGCCCGCGCAAAAAGCCCGGCGGTCGGGGCGCCTGCCCCGCGCCCCTCCCCAGTCGCGCATGCCGCACTTTAGCCCAGAAGTCTCGTCAGGGTCATGGGCAGCCTCGACGGACGAGTGCCGCCGCTATCACCGTGAGACCGGAACGAGACGTTCGATCCCCGCCTCGAACGTCCCGGTGGGAAGCCATGCACCGACCAGAGTTCCGTCGCCCCCTCTCACGTAGAGCACCACCCATTCCGGGGCGCTTGCAGCCAAAGTGTCGTTTACGGCAATACCTTGTCCCCTGGTCGTGTGTTCGCCGCTAACCCATTCGATCAGGTATCCATCGCCTTGCCTTACGATCAGCACCTCCCCGACATAGTCGGAACCGTCCGGACTTACGCCTTCCATCCGGTACTCCCCGGTCCATTCATCCGCCGCCAGCGCCGAATTGAACCCGATCGCAACGAGGACAGCGACCAGAGCAACGACGACCACTCGCCTGATGGATGACATTCCGATGATCCCCGAATTTCCAAGTGCGAAACCATGTGTCTGGACGGCCGAACGGATGTCAAGCAGCACCCGGAAACGCCAGGCTTCAATCGATGCGGAGGCTCACTCCGAGTACGAATTTTTGGCTCGGACAAGCGGCATTTTGGATTGCCTCCGATTAGCGGGCGCGTCTTGCCGGCCCGGCGCCGCATCGGCGATACTGCCGGCCTTCCCCAGTAGCCCCACTCCGCCGACCGAAGGGACACCGCACCATGAGCACTGCCGCCGCCGAGATCGTGAAGGGCGTCTTCCTCCAGGACCAGGCGCTGTTCCGCCAGCAATGCTACGTGGACGGCAAGTGGCTCGACGCCAGATCGGGACGGGCCACCGACGTGGTGAACCCGGCGGATGGCCAAGTGATCGGCACCGTGCCGGCCTTCTCCGCCGCCGAGACGCGCGCCGCCATCGAGGCGGCGAACCGGGCCTTCCCCGCGTGGCGCGCCAAGACCGCGAAGGAGCGCGCGGCAATCCTGCGCAAGTGGTACGACCTGATGATGGCGAACCAGG
>JAPPHR010000046.1 GCA_028820995.1 Rhodospirillales bacterium | reverse complement strand
ACCCTCAGCGAGGATGCACCCCAACCGAAATTTCCAGCAACTCTAGGACTTCACCGGCGGATACCGCACGAAAAAGCAACACGAACACCGCCCGAGATGAGTTTCTCCAGGTGTTCCACGCCCAGCCCAGGTAGACCCACCCCGCCCGGCGCCTCAATCAGTTGAATCTCGCCCGTCATTTGACGATGGAGTGGACGCCCCCTTCCCGGAAACCTTCCGGAGCGATCACCGCCTGCTCGTTGCCGGCGTCGTTCGGACTGCTCTCGTTGAGCACGCTCGCGACGACCGACAGAGATGTCGTGCCTCGGACGCTGCCGTTCAACGGCAACTTGGCGGACGAGAGGTTATCGGCAGGGACGAGGTGATTACCATCCGCGTCGCCTGGTTACGATATGGCACGACGATCCTCCATCGCGGGTCGGGGACAAGCCTCGCGGCGCATCAGGCCGCTCTGCGTCACTGGAAAAGGCGCGATGGTTTGTAAGTCGGTGTTCATCGCAGCCATGGTGGCACTGATGCCGATCGTCGCTGATCCCAGGGCTGTCGAAGACCGAACGCGTCAGTCGCAACCCCAGTGACACACCGGAGACGGCGTGGTCCACGCGATTGACCGCGGGCTCAAGGCCATGATCCGGGAGGCGGAAAGCGCGAGCACCGCGATGGTTACGCAATTCCGCTTAGGTATGAATCCCGAATTGCGACCGTCAACGCCCAACCGTTAATGATGGTGTCAGGCAAGCGCTGGTAATCGAGCTGCCCGGCCGCCCGATGGGACCGGGAATCCTGCCACCGCAACTGCGCTTCGCGGTCTGGGCGTCGAGGAAGGGTTGGCACGTGCGATCTGAGACGACGATCAAGCCCCTCCTCCTCCATCTGCCGAGCCTGACCGACGGCAAGACCGCAAATATGGTAGCGCTTCCGGTGCGGCCCGTTCACAGGATCCGCCCGCGCCTCAATCGGGAGGCGGTGCCCGCTCGCGTGCACCTCTCTTCTGGCAAGATCCTGGATGGGCTGACTGGGTGAGACGCCTGTTGCTCGCTCCGGCGTCTCAAAGGTCCGCGCTTGCGTTCAATCCGGTTCCCGCAAGCGTGGACCGCTCTTCCGAAGCGCCCAAGCCGCTGGTTTATCTGGTGAGTTGCGACCTCACAGGGCCGGATGACGACTATCCGGAACTCGTCGACGCCCTGAAGCGCATGGCGGGGCGGAAGGTGCTCGCCTCTCATTGGGGCATCCGCTGCGAGGGCGCATCGGCATGGCAGCTCCGGAATCGGCTGAAGCGCCTCATCGCCGGCAACGATCGCCTCCTCATCACACGACCCGATCGTGAGGATTGGGCCTGCCACAACACCCTTCTGACGCTGAGGAACTTCTGATGGCGCTGGATTGGCACTACATCGTCGAGCTCCAGGCGGCGCGCCTGAAGAAGGACCCGGACGAGGAGGGCGACGCGGCCATCGTCTGGTCGCTGGTGCGCTATTGCCGTACCGAGGACGGCAAGGCCCTCCACGAGAGCATCATCTCGAGCGCCGACACGTTCCTCACCGAGGAAGAAGCCAGGCGGGACGCCCTCATCAGGCTATCGATGCTGCGCTGTCCCATCGAGAAGCCTGTCGATCATGCGATCAAGTGGCTGCTCAACGGCTATGGGGAGCCGGTGGCGTGGTGAGCCGGCTTGCGCGCGCCGTTTCGGGAGCGCGGTGCCGCCAGGCAGGAGACTGCGCGCTCTCGTAGCAGGCAATCGAGGGCACGGCGGGCAGGCGGCACCGGGTTCGTCGTGCCGTGGAGGAAGAACGATGTGGTGCGAGGTACGAGCCGGAAGGACGGCACAATGTCGTTAACGACGGAACGCAACCGGCTCGAGCGGCGAAAGGACGATCGACGTCGCCCTGGGGAGAATCGAGCGCGGCAGCCGCGATATCTGCCAGGTCCGCGGTGGGCCGATCGGAAGGCGAAGACTGGACGCGCTGCCCTACGCCACGCATTGCATAGAGTGTGCCAGCGTGGCCGGTACCGGCGAGGGGCGCTGAGCCGCGGAGCCATGCGAGCATGACCGGCTACCGAACGATCGTCGTCTATCTGGACGGTGGAAAGGGCGATCTTTCGCGGATCGACGCCGCGAAGGCGATCGCGACGGGCGACGACGCGCGGTTGAGCGGCCTGCACGTGGCTGCCGACTTTCCGCCGGGTCTCGGGTTCGGCATCCAGAACGCCCACGAGCCCTTGATCGAGGTGCGGCAACGTTACAACGCGGCTGCGCTCGACCGGGCGGACGGGATACGGCGCGCCTTCGAGACGCACCTGCAGGATTGGGCCTCGAAGCCCGAATGGCAATTCGCCTTCGGCGCCATCGATGCGACCGTCGCGCATCACGCCCGCGGCGCCGACATTACGGTGGCGGGCCCGGTGGGGCCGGATGCCCGGCCCGAACGAGCTGCCGTCGACCTTCCGGCTCAGATTGCGCTGGCGGCCGGCCGGCCGGTTCTCGCCATACCTTCCGACGCTCGGATCGACACCGTCGGCCGGTGTGTGCTGGTTTGCTGGAACGGCAGCCGGGAGGCGGCACGGGCCGTGGGCGACGCGCTGCCCATCCTGGATCGGGCGGAGAGGGTCATCGCACTCTGCATCGAAGAAGCGGGACGGGAACTCTCGCCGCTCGCCGGCCTCGAAGCTCATCTTGCCGGACACGGCATCGCGGTCGAGACCGACGACACGACGTCCCGCAGCCCGGTCGACTACACAATCCTGAACCGGGCTGCCAATCGCAGCGCCGACCTAATCGTAATGGGCGCCTACGGCCGCTCCCGCCTGCGCCAGACCGTCCTCGGCGGGACGACCCGCGACGTCCTGCGCTTCACCACCGTGCCGGTGCTGCTCGCTCACTGAGGCTGCCGGACGGGCGAGCATGAGCCATCCTGGAGGGCGACGTGGACCCAACCCTCTCCGTTTTCCTGGCCGCGTTCTCGCGGGCTTGGGTAGGAAGGATTTCTGAGAGGCGCGCGGACCGGCGTGAGCGCTGACACTGGGCACAGGAGCGGCTCGGGGAAGCAACGTGGAAAAAAAGAGCAGCTTCAACCTCTGGTACGTGCTGGCGGCCGTGGTGGTCGTTCTCGCCATCCAGTATGTCTGGAGCGGTTTCCGGCAGGTCGACCATATCGCGTACAGCACCTTTCTTGCGGAGCTCGAGGCCGACAACGTCGAGCGCATTACCATCACGGAGACGCGCGTGCGCGGAAAGCTGCGCGAGGCGGTGGAGGGCCACTCCGTCGAATTCGAGACGTCTCGGGTGGACGACGACCTCGCCGAGCGCCTGGCGAGCAGCCAGGTCGAATTCTACGGCGATACCGACGAATCGCTCTTCGGCACCATCCTGTCCTGGACCGTTCCCGCGATCATCTTCGTCGGGCTCTGGTATTTCCTGATAAGACGCATGTCCGGCGGCGGCCTGGGAAGATTTGGCGGCGGCTACATGGAGGTGGGTCGCAGCAAGGCCCGCGTCTACATGGAGCGCCAGGTGGACGTTACCTTCGACGATGTCGCTGGAGTGGACGAGGCGAAGGAGGAGCTGCGCGAGATCATCGCCTTCCTGCGCGCGCCCGAGCGCTACGGCCGGCTCGGCGGGCGGCTGCCCAAGGGCATTCTCCTGGTGGGCCCGCCCGGTACCGGCAAGACGCTTCTCGCGCGCGCCGTCGCCGGCGAGGCGCGCGTCCCCTTCTTCTCCATCAGCGGCTCGGAGTTCGTCGAGATGTTCGTCGGCGTCGGCGCGGCCCGCGTTCGCGATCTCTTCGAGCAGGCCCGCAAGAAGTCGCCCTGCATCATCTTCATCGACGAGCTGGACGCGCTCGGTCGCGCCCGCGGCGCTGGTCCACTGACCGGCGGGCACGACGAGAAAGAGCAGACGCTCAACCAGTTGCTTGCCGAACTCGATGGTTTCGATTCGAGCGTGGGCATCGTCCTCCTGGCGGCGACCAACCGGCCCGAGATCCTCGACCCGGCGCTCCTGCGTGCGGGCCGTTTCGACCGTCAGATCCTGGTCGACCGGCCCGATCGGATCGGGCGCGCCGCGATCCTCAGGATCTACATGGACGACGTAACCCTGTCGCCCGGCGTCGACGCCGAGAAGATCGCCGCGCTCACCCCTGGATTCACGGGCGCCGATCTGGCCAATCTGATCAACGAAGCCGCCCTGCTCGCCACCCGCCGCAGAGCCAAGGCGATCGAGATGAGCGACGTGACCAACGCCATCGAGCGCATCGTCGCCGGTCTCGAAAAGCGCAATCGCCTGATGATCCCGCGCGAGCGCGAGATCGTCGCCTATCACGAGATGGGCCACGTGCTGATCGCCCTCTCGCTGCCTGGCATCGACCCGGTGCACAAGGTCTCGATCATCCCGCGCGGCATCGGCGCGCTCGGCTACACCATCCAGCGCCCGACCGAAGACCGGTATCTTATGACCCGGCATGAGCTCGAGGACAAGATGGCGGTTCTGCTCGGCGGTCGGGCGGCCGAGCGACTGATCTTCGGCGAGGCCTCCACTGGGGCCCAGGACGACCTCGCCAAGGCCACCGATATCGCCCGCAGCATGGTCACGCGTTACGGCATGACCGAATCGCTGGGGCAGATGATCTACGAGCGCGATGCAGCGCCCTTGCTCGGCGACCTGCCCGTGCTCGGCGCGCGGCAGGACTTCAGCCAGGAGACCGCACGCGAGATCGACCGGGCCGTGCTCAAGATCGTCGACGCGGCGTTCAGCCGTGCGACGACGATCCTGAAGGAGCGCCAAGAGATTCTGGAAACAGGAGCGCACGCCTTGCTGGAGCAGGAAACGCTCTCGGAGGACGCACTGCAAGCGCTGGCCGGCGAAGCGACCGAGGCCGGCGGCCGGGCGGCCACCGGACGTTGACCGATGTCCGCATTCGGCCGCCGCCGCCGCAAGCGTGCACCGCGCCGCGTGTTGCCAGCGGCAGACGTCTTCCGCCCGGAGGGCGCGGGCTGCTTCGCCGCGAGGCGCTGTTTCCAGGGCCGTCGCGACGGAGGCGGGCGAATAAGTGAGTCAGGCGGACCCAGATGAACGAGAATCGCTCGGCCCATCCCTTCGATATCGACGCCTACTCTCCGGCGCAGATTGCGCAGCGGGTCGAAGCCGCAGGCGTTGCCAAGGCGCACCTTCCGTTCTTGCAGACGCTGGTTCTCGGCGTGTTGGCCGGTGCATTCATCGCCTTCGGCGGCATGAGCTATACCGTCGTCGTCACCGGCTCGGAGCTCGGTCTTGGGCCCACCCGCCTGCTCGGCGGGGTCGCCTTTTCCCTGGGCCTGATCCTGGTCGTCATCGGGGGAGCCGAGCTCTTTACGGGCAACAACCTGATCGCTATGGCGTGGGCCGAGCGGCGCGTGACGACCCGCCGCCTGCTGCAGAACTGGCTCCTGGTCTATGTCGGCAACGCCGTCGGCGCGGTCGCAAGCGCGGTAGCGGTCCTCCTGTCGGGGATCCTGGAAGGCGGGGGCGGGGACATTCAAGCAACTGCCGCAGCCATCGCCCGGGCCAAGATCGAGTTGGACGGTGTGGAAGCCTTCTTCCGCGGCATCCTGTGCAATGCCCTGGTCTGCCTTGCCGTCTGGCTCTGCTTTGCGGCCCACAGCGTCAGCGGCAAGATCCTGGCTGTCCTGTTTCCAATCTCGGCCTTCGTCGCGCTCGGATTCGAGCATAGCGTCGCCAACATGTATCTGATCCCGGTCGGCTTGTTCTCCGGCGCCGCCACGCCCGGCTCCGACAAGCTCGTGGGCCTGGTGCAGAACGTCTTTGTTGTGACCCTCGGCAATATCGTGGGCGGCACGATCCTGGTCGCGCTGGTGTACTGGCTCGTGTACCTCCGGCCAGGAGGGGTGCGGCGCGAGCGCAAGCCGGCATCTGCGACGGAGAACGCCGAACCCGGGACTAAGAGGGAGGAGCCGCGCCGTGAACGCTAACGTGGAAGACGAGGCGAGGCTTGGCGAAAGCGCTTTGCGCTGGCGCAGCGATCCGCTGCTGCCGGAGTTCGGGACCACGGACGAGGTCGAGCCCATCACCGGGATCATCGGCCAGGACGACGCAATGGAGGCGCTGCGTTATGGGCTGGAAGTGTTCGCGCCGGGTCAGAACATTTATGTGCGCGGCATCGCCGGCACCGGACGAAAGAGCCTGCTTCGGCAATTGCTGGAGGACGTGAGCCCCGGCTGCCCCGTGACCGAGGATCGCTGCTATGTCCACAACTTTGAGCAGCCCGGCCGGCCCCGGCTGATCACGCTGCCGCGCGGGCAGGGGCGAGCCTTCCGGACCGGCATCGATCGACTGATCGAAATCATCGAGGCCGAGCTTGCCCAGACCCTGAACTCGGAGTCCGTGCGGGCCAAGCGCGCCGCGCTCGATCAGCGCGCTCAACAGGAGGTTCGCGACCTGAGTGCGCCGTTCGAAGAGGAGCTGCGTGCCAACAGCCTGGTGCTGATCAACCGTGGGGCGGGTGGCGTCATGCAGCCCGACATCTTGCCCGTCATCGATGGCGAGCCGGTACCGTTCGAGCAGCTGGAGACGCTCCGGAAACAGGGCAAGATCGAAGCCGCAGAGATCGAAGGGATCCGCGATCGTATCGGCGCCTTTGCCGTCAAGTTCGGCGAAATCAACCGCCGCATTGCGGAACTCCGGCTCGGCCATCGGCAAAGGGTCCGCGATCTGCTTGAATCCGAGACCCGTCGTTTCCTCGGCCACCATATCGACGCGATTGAGCTGGCGTTCGACGTTCCGGAGGTGCGTCAATTCCTTGCAGGCGTGGTGAGCGACCTGGTGCAGCGCCTGGGCACGCTCGACAAGATCAATCTGGCGGTCCGCACGTACCGGGCCAATGGGCTTGTCGAGAACGAGATCGATGCGGCTTGCCCGATCGTCATCGAAAGCACGCCGACCCTCAGAAACTTGCTGGGCGAGATCGAGCGCGCGTTCATGGCCGAGGGCAGGCTTCACACCGACCATATGATGATACGGGGCGGCGCGCTTCTACAGGCCGATGGCGGGTTTCTGATCCTCGAAGCGCGCGACGTGCTTGCGGAGCCGGGCGCCTGGAAGATGCTTCTGCGCAGCCTGCGCTCCGGCATGCTCGAGATCGCGCCCGCGGGGCCGGACTCGCCCTTCGGCGGGCCCTTTCTCAAGCCGGACCCCATTCCAATCCACGTGAAGGTGGTGCTGATCGGTGACGGCGGGCTCTACGAGCTCCTGAGCGCGAGCGATCCTGATTTTGGCGGGCTGTTCAAGGTGCTGGCCGACTTCGAAACCACCATTCCGCGCGACGAGACCGGGATCCGCTACTACGCCGGCGTTATCTCGCGAATCGTGCGCGACGAGAAATTGCAGCCGTTCACGCGCGATGCGGTGGCCGCCCTGGTCGATCGCGGGGCCCGCATCGCCGGGCGGCGCGATCGGCTGACCACGCGCTTTGGCCGTCTTGCCGACATCGCTCGCGAGGCTGCGTTCCTGGCCGGGATGAACAGCCACGACGCGGTTGCCGGAGCCGATGTCGGCGAGGCAATACGGCGGGGACGGCGGCGCGCCGACATGCCCGCCCGACGCTTTCGTCAACTGATCGCCGAAGGCACGATTGGCATCCGAACGTCCGGGCGCGTGCAGGGGCAGATCAACGGGCTGGCGGTGGTCAGCACGGGGGCGCTCACCTACGGTTTCCCGCAGCGAATCACCGCGACTGTCGGACCCGGCAGCGCCGGCGTGGTCAACATCGAGCGCGAGGCCGAGCTGTCGGGCGCCATCCATACCAAGGGCTTCTATATCCTCGGCGGTCTGCTTCGCCATCTGCTCAAGACGGAACATCCGCTGGCCTTTTCCGCGTCCGTCGCCTTCGAACAGAGCTATGGAGGAATCGATGGCGATTCGGCCTCGGCCGCAGAGATGTGTTGTCTCCTGAGCGCTCTGACCGGCGTGCCGCTGCGTCAGGATCTAGCGGTGACAGGGGCGATCGATCAGCTCGGTCATGTTCAGCCCATCGGGGCTGTGACGGAGAAGGTCGAAGGGTTCTTTGCCGTGTGCGACGCCGCCACGCTCACGGGGACCCAGGGCGTAATCATCCCGAAGGCAAATGCGGGAGAGCTGATGCTGGCGGAGGAAGTCTTCGCGGCCTGCGCGGCAGGGGAATTCAGCGTCTACGCCGTGGCGACCATCCAGGAAGCCCTGACCCTTCTCACGGGCGTGCCGGCGGGCGAGCACGATGCCGAGAGCGCCTATGCGGAGGGTACGGTCTTGCGAATCGCCCGGGACAGGGCGTTCGACTATTGGCGCACGGCCAAGGCGGCAGCCGGAGAATAGCGAATGCCGAAGGCGGGTCGGTTTCGATCAGCGAGCGGGATACTGGCAGCGACGATTGGCTGAGGGGGAAATGGTTCATCGAATCTGCCGACCTCCTGCCGGGACCGGAGACGAGTCACAAGAGGGCGAGCTTGCTGATGCTGCACAGGCAAGGCCGCCCTACCGCACGAGAGGCACCTCCTCGTGACTGACGCCGGACCGCATCCTGACCGGGGGCGGCATCCCCGACCGTTCGCTTCGGTCAGCGAACGCGTCCGTTCGCTGATGCGTGGCCGCCTGTGGCTGCAAGTTCTGGTGGGCATGGTTCTAGGCATCGGCGCCGGGATCATGCTGGGTCCCTCCGTCGCCTGGATCGATCCCGAGACGGCTACGACGGTCGCGAACTGGCTGGCCTTTCCCGGAAAGATCTTCCTGGCGCTCATCCAGATGATCGTCATTCCCCTCGTCTTCAGCTCCATCATCCGCGGCCTCGCTTCTTCGGGAACCGTCGGGCAGCTTCGCAGGGTCGGCCTGCGCGTGGTGGTCCTCTTCCTTCTGACGACCACGTTCGCGATCGCCATCGGGCTGATCCTGGCGGACGTGATCGAGCCGGGTCGTTTTGTCGAGGGCGACGCTGTCCATTCCCTGCGCGCGGCGGCATCCCAGGGGGCGGAAACCGGCACGCCGCCGCGATTTGTCGACCTCCCGCAGGCGCTGCTGGGGCTGCTGCCGGCAAATCCGCTGGTGGCCGCGGTAGAGAGCAACATGCTTCAGGTGGTGATCTTCTCCGTCGTAGTCGGCGCTGCGCTGGTGATGATGGCGCCCCGTCAGGCCAAGCCTTTGCTGGATCTGCTGGGCTCGCTGCAGGAAGTCTGCATGACGGTGGTGCGCTGGGCGATGCGGATTGCGCCCTACGCCGTCTTCGGTCTGCTCGCCCAGCTCACCACCAGAATCGGTTTCGACGCCATCATCGGCATGGCGGTCTATGTGGGCACCGTCATGACCGGGCTTCTGATCCTGCTGCTCGTCAGCCTGACCGTCCTCTACGGCGGCACCGGAATCACGCCGGGACGCTATCTCGGAAAGACGCGCGAACTTCTTCTGCTGGCGTTCTCGACGTCGAGCTCGGCAGCAGTCATGCCGCTGTCGATCAGGACGGCCGAGAAGAAGCTGAATGTCCGGCCGTCGATCTCGCAGTTCGTCATCCCCCTGGGGGCAACGATCAACATGGACGGCACCGCGCTCTATCAGGGCATCGCGGCGCTGTTCCTGTCGCAGGTCTACGGCATCGATATCGGTCTCGGCGGTATGGCCCTGATCGTGGTGACCGCGGTGGGTGCCTCCATCGGCACGCCGGCGACGCCGGGTGTCGGCATCGTCATCCTGGCGACGGTGCTGGGCTCCGTGGGAATCCCTCCTGCCGGGATCGCGCTGATCATAGGCGTGGACCGCATCCTCGACATGAGCCGTACGGTGATCAACGTCAGCGGGGATCTCGTCGCGACCAGCCTGCTGGACCGCTGGGCCGGACGTGAGCAGTCCGCCGACGCCGCGAATCAAGAAAAAATCAGCCCGCGGGAACCGCCATGACCAGGTCGATAGCAGGCGAAACACGGATCATCCGCGGGGCTTGTACCTCTGCTCCATTCGCAAGATCGAGACGGGGGCGGCATGCGGGCGGAACAGCTGGGATGATTGAGAATCGGCATCGTCGAACCGCCCGCGCGGGAGACGCGATCGATTTCCCGCACGCCGAATTCCTTGTACGACGACCGAGAGGGCTCCTCTCTGGCAGGAAACGTTTGGGGCGAATGGCCCAAAGCGGAAGGAATCAAACATGACCTACAGGGATGTCCTGGTGCACATGTCTCGCGACGGGCGGACGCCGGCACGCCTGGATGCCGCGATCGGTCTGGCCGAGCGTTGCAGCGGACGAGTGACGGGTGCGTACGTGCTGCCATTCCCGTCCTTGCCCACGTATGCCGGCAGCTTCGAGATACCGGATGACGTCCTGGAGGATGTGAGCCGGAAGCAGCGCGAATGGGCCGCCGATGCCGAACGGGCGTTCGCCGAGAGAATGGCGAAGACGGCGGTATCGTCCGAGTGGCGACTCCTGGCCGGAGAGCCCACTCAGGCCATCACGAAAAGTGCGCACTGTGCCGACATCACGATCGTCGGCCAGACAGACCCGGAGGATTCGCGCAGCATTTCCGGCCTTGCGGACGGCGTCGTCCTGAGCGCGGGCGGCCCCGTGCTGGTCTGGCCCTGTGCGGGCTCGTTCGGCGTCGATCCGGTGACGGTCATGCTCGCCTGGAACGGCTCGCGCGAAGCGAGGCGCGCGCTCGCCGACGCTCTGCCGTTTCTGAAGCGGGCAGGCAAGGTGATCGTTTTCGGTATCGACGAAGGCGACAGCAAGCGCATAGAGGTCACAGACGTGAGCGCACATGTGGCGCGGCATGGAGTGAACGTGGAGTCCATGCACACGGTCGCGTCGTTCGGAAGCGACGCCGGCGGTCTCCTGCTGTCGGCGGTCAGCGACGTCGGCGCCGAGCTCCTGGTCATGGGCGCCTATGGTCACCGCCGGATGCGGGAGCTGCTGCTGGGCGGTGCGACGCGCGACATCCTGCGCGAGATGACGGTGCCGGTGCTGATGTCGCACTAGGAAGCCGTGCCGCGGTCGTTCCGTCTCAGGGTTTCGGCAGCCCGATGCCTCAGTGGAACGTGATCTCCGCGAGCAGCGCGAGCGCGAACCCCAGCACGGCGCCCAGCGGCGGCGCCCAGTGCCGCTCCAACCGTGCCTGCGGCGCGATCTCCTGGAAGGTGAGGTAGAGGATGCCGCCGGCCGCGAACAGCATGATCGCCCCGAGCGCGATGGGCTGATCGGCGAGCCAGAACCAGCCCATCAGTCCGCAGACCGGGCCAAAACAGGCGAGCAGCACCATCAGGCCGATCACGATTCGGCGGTTGAACGAGCCGGCGGCCAGTTCCCGCCACGCATTGAAGCCTTCGGGCAGGTTCTGCAGCCCGATGAGGATCGCCAGCAACACGGCGCCGTCGGCGCCCACGGCGAACATGCCGCCGAGCGCAAGGGACTCCGGCACGAAGTCGGCCGCCATGGCCGTGAACTGGGGGGACTCCCGCTTCCACCTGGCCTGGGCGCGGTCGAGCGCCATGAAGATCGCACCGCCCGCCAGCATCAGGCCGGCGACCGCCCACGGCTGGGGCACGTGCGCCACTCCTTCCGGAACCAGAACCAGAGTGACAGCACCGAGCAACACGCCGCCCCCGAAGGCGATCACGAAGTGGCGAAACTCCTCCTCCAGCCAGAGCGGGCGAATGCGCTCGATCCGTGCGAGGGCGGCGCCCGCCGGTATGCAAGAACCGGCGAGCGCGGTCCACAGCAGCATCTCGACGAACGGGTCCATGGTTCAAGTTACCCATGTTCGCGCCGCTCGCGCAGCTATGTCGGGCGCGCGGACCAACACCGTAGACTCGCGGCGACGTTGTTGAGAGGCGACCGCGCAACGGACGGGGTGCGCGCGCTCCCCTGCCACACAGGCATGGAGAAGGAGGAGCGGGAGGCGCATCAGACCGTGTTCATGTCCGAACCAGGCGTCGTGACCGTCGCCACCATCGCTCTCGGCATGGGAATCGACAAGGCGGACGTGTGCCGCATCTTCCACACCGATCTTCCTGGCAGTGTGGAGGCCTGCTACCAGGAGTTCGGCCGCACGGGACGCGACGGCAGTCCCGCCGAGGCGCACATGCTCTACGGGCTCGAGGGCATCGGGATCGCTGCCGATGATCCCGGTGATCGGCCGGCTGCCGGATCATACGCAGGTAGAGATGACCGCGCGGTCTCTGCATCCGGCGGAGGACTCAGTGAAGGACTCGGCAAACCGGGTGTCCGACAGCATTGCCGGCAATCTCTTCGCAAGTAGCCCGGGAACCGCGACATCGGGCCGAGCGATGAAACGCCTGTCGGCCAATCCGCTCGTAAGGCGCCGGACGGAGCGTACTTTCCGGGTAGGCCGCTTCGGCAGCACCACCCGCCGAACGTAGACTGTACAAATGCTTTCCAGTCGTCTACGTGGCCATCGGGTCCACCAAAGTCGCAACCTCGTCTCCAGCGGCTGCCGTTCGCCGTGTTGATCAGGAAGCGGCTCCGCTGCGCAACACGTTTTGCTAGTGCTCGAGACCAAACCGGCCGCATTCGATGTCCAGGCTCGAAAATCTGTCACCCGCCGATTTCGAGGAACTGTGCAGGGACATTGCCCACGCAGAGCTGGGTATCCGCTTCTCCGCGTTTGGACCCGGTCCCGATGGCGGAGTGGATGGCCGGCACTCCAAAGGAGAAAATCAGACCGTGCTTCAGTGCAAGCACTACATTCGATCCGATTTCTCCACCCTGAAGGCAGCTGTACGAAATGAAGCGAAAAAACTCTCTAACCTCGATGCCGGGCGCTACCTCCTCTTCACGTCACAGTCTCTTACTCCTGGACGCGTCAATCAGCTAGCTTCCTTACTGGGAAGCTACCTGAATGATCCCGGCGACATCCGGGGTCGGGAAGATATCGAAGACGCTCTCCGCCGCCATCCGCCAATTGAAAAATCACACTTCAAACTTTGGCTCTCCAGCACCGCCGTACTCGAACGCATTCTGCACTCAGGACTGGAGGCATACACACAGGCTACGCGAGCAGCAATTCTATCGGAACTGGCCGTGTATGCGCAAAACGACAGTTTTGGCGAAGCAGCAGAGAAGCTGGAAGAGCTGAAGATACTGATTATTTCCGGCCCGCCCGGCGTGGGGAAAACGACACTCGCCAGAATGCTGACTTACCATTACTTGAATGAGGGGTGGACGTTTCGTGCGATCAGGACCCTCGACGAAGGTTTCGATCATATTGACGACGAAACCCCAACCGTCTTCTTCTTTGACGACTTTCTGGGCAGGATAAAACTCGATCGTCAATCTCTTTCGCAAAGAGAGTCCGCTTTTGCCACCTTCGTTCGGCGCATCAGAGAATCCAAGAATGCACGGTTCATGCTCACGACGCGAGCTCATATTCTCGAGGAAGCCAGGCAAGTTTCCGACTACATAGACGATAGACACTTTCAGCTCTCCAAATTCCTGCTTGACGTGGGATCATACACCAGAAAGATAAAGTCCTATATTCTCTATAACCATCTTTCGGCGTCCGGTCTCACGGCGATGCACATAAATGCGCTGCTGGACGGTGATTGGCTGAAACGTATCATCGATCACAAGAACTACAATCCTCGAGTCATAGCCTCTGTTTCAAGCAATCGTCTGGACGCCGTGGAGTCGGTCGAATACCCGGGCTACGTACTCAAGGCACTCGACGATCCGGACCTGATATGGCGCAAGCCCTATCGAGCTTTGGACATCAGATCTCAGAACCTGCTTGTTGCACTCTACTTCGGTAGTGAGTTTGGGCAGACGATAAGTGAACTAAGCACAAACTTTGGGAAACTGCATAGGAATGTTTGTGCTCACTATGGTCAACCATCAATGCCGACCGATTTTGAGGAAGCACTTCAATCGTTGGAGTCTGGCTTTATTTCCATTTCTGACGAAAAGGTATCCCTGATCAATCCGTCCCTGAGAGATTTCCTGGCTTCGTATTTGGTAGAGCCCGAGTTCCTGGCCCTTCTGCCTTCGACGACACAGCGAGCGGACTGGGGCAGCGCACTTTGGTCACACTTGAAAGATGTCTTTGGACACCAGCCGTACATCCTCAAAGATTATGCGTTAGAGTTTCTCACTTACACAGACAGGATGTCCTCGACACCAACAATGGTGCGACAATATCAGCGAAATCACTGGCATTGGTCACAGGACGATCTGCCATTATCGTCGCGGGTTGAACTGCTGCTCGATTGGTGGGAACGCACGGGCGAAAATCGTTTCATGGAAGTGACCGCAGCTCTACTGGATCAAGAACGTTTGAAGCTGGTGTCTTGGAGGGACGGCCCGGCTTTGCCGGAGATACACTGTCGAGTGTCTAACTTTGTTGATGAAGACCATCCTCTCAGGCAGAGAGTGTTGGAAGGTATTGTTGCTCGGTTAGTAGATGTGCTCGAACAAGAGCTGACCGCCGACGAATTGATCAATGTCATCAAGAGCGTGCAAGAGTATATGGAAGATGCGGTGCCGGAGACCATTGAGAACGCGATAACGCAGGCGGTGGACTATGACCTCAATGAGACCGGTGACGCCATCAGCCATCTCGACTCCGAACAGGGCTTGATTGAACATCTGGAGTTTCTCGACGAATTGGGCGAACTTACCGGCGAAGACGTGGATGGCGCGAAAGAAGTGGTTCGCCAGAGAATGAGTGAATTGGAAGAGCCCGCTTACGAAGAATATCACGCTAGCTTTTCATACGGCGTGAAGGAATACGAGAAGCGGGAGTTCGAAGATCTGAGCGGCGTAAGGTCGAGCAGCGTAACGGTGAAGAATGTAGAGTTCTCGGATGAGGAGATAAAAAATCTATTCTCGAGTTTGGTGCGATAAGCCGTGGATTTGGCGTCAAGGGAATTGTTTCCGCACCACCGAGTGAGGCGCAAGGTCGATTGAGCGGGCGAGCTCGTTTTCCGCCGGAATCGAAATGCTAAGTCCAATGGGAGAATGTAGAGGGTCTCTTGGGCGAGGGATGCCAAGCGCTCAGGCCCACGACCTGTCGGCGGCAGTGAGGTAGCGGACGCCGGTCGCGGCCATAGTGGCGCGCTACATGCGGGCGACTCGCCGGACGGGCTCCGAGAAGCCTGCAGAGCAAAGCATAAGATGTATCTCGTATATTGTTGAACCATCGCAACGACGGATAGCAGGATGGCGGCGCGAGAGCAGGTGGCGCCGCCGGGAATGCTTCCAACTGGCGATACGACCTCCAATCGGTCCCCGGTGGCGCCACCAACGCGGGAGACCGGATGGTCGCTGAGAGCACCAGTGCTCGCGCCACGAACCTGCCCGCCGGGTTGCATTCGCGGACGCGAACGACTGCGCCGGAGACGCGCCTCTATGCCGCGCTGCTCCAAAGGGTGACGAGTGCGGACATTCGGGCGACAAGGGTCTGGATGTTGGGTGCTGCACCTGGCTCTCTCATGGCAGCGTTGCTTGCCGGCGCCGCATTCGTCGACCGAATGGTGAGGACGCCCACATGTCGGGGCGACAGGACAAACCTGAATCCATTCAGCCCACCAAGGAGGAGTTGGCGGAGGCGATCCGGATCGACGCCACTGCCGACCAGCTTGCGGCTGCCGTGCGCAAGGGCGGCACCGCAAGGCAGGAGCCCAAGAAGCATTGACGCTATCCCTGTCCGGGCTTCTGCACTCTTCGGGTCGCTCGCCTCGTTCCCGTAGTCGCGGTGGGAACGTCCTCGCTGGCGAGCGGCCCGCCTTCACTCAGCAAGGTTCGTTTCATTGCGTGCAACCGCCTGGCCGCCTGCCCATCACCTCTCGTGAACGTCATTTTGCCTGCTGTGGGCGGGCGGCCGCTTTTCGAGGTGACCATGATCCGGCTCCATGTGGGCGATCTTGTCCGGCGTGCGTGGGGTGGTCCGTTGATGACGATCTCGGAGCTGTCGGCGGACGGTGAGACCGCGCACTGCGCCTGGTTCGACGGACAGGAAATGCGCAGGGCGTCCATCCCGACCGGGCGGTTGCAAGCGGACCGTCAGGCTGACTGGCGTGACCAGCTCATCGAAGATTGATCCGGAACAAGTGCTCAGGGACATCCGCACCGCCCGCAGAGAGGGTCGCTTGCCCTACAGGTTCTCGCCCCGACAGCTGGCGAAGGTCTGCCCAGGTCCGTCCGCTGCGGAATACGCCAGCTTCCTCCACCGGCACCGCGTGGGAAACGACCATGGCAAGGTCGCCTGCTTCTGGCGGCGCGCGGATCAGAGCTACTCTCTGATCGGCGACAACTGGCAGTGACGATCGCTGTGATGGCGACCACCGATCGGCGTCCGACAGCGCTTCAGGCGGAGGTCCGAATCGGGCTTCGTCAGCTCGCGACCGAGGTCGGTCTCAAGAGTGACACCGGCGCTCTCGAACGCAGGCCTCCCCGCCGTCGTCCTGAAGCGCGGCGCCGTCGTAGGCGCGTTCAAACTCATGTAGGCATGAGAATCGTCGCTGCTGCCCTGGCGCTCATCCTGCTCGCGGCCGGGCCCGCCGTAGCTGGGACGCTTCGCGTCGGCACGGTCGGCGACTATCCTCCCTTCAACTACATCGACGACGCCGGCGAGCTGACGGGCTTCGATATCGACATCGCCCGCGCTCTTTGCGAACGGCTGAAAGCCCGCTGCCTGTTCCAGCGGCACCCCTGGTCGATGCTGATCCCCGAACTGCGCGCCGGCACCTTCGATGCGATCGTCGCCTCGATGTCGATCACCGAAGAGCGCCGGCGCGTGGTGGCCTTCACGGATCGCTACTACAGGAACGCCTCCAGGTTCGTGACGAGCTAGAGCACGATCCGATCAGGTTGGATCATATCCGGCGGCTTTGAAGTAGTTCTGGCACTGTTGGGGCTTGAAGGTTTCGAGGATGCGAGCGATGGCGGCCCACAGGCCTTCGACGGTACGCTCGGCGGCCTTGCGCAAGGAGGCCTTGAGCTTGGAGAAGGCCATCTCGATGGGATTGAGATCGGGGCTGTAGGGCGGCAGGAAGCGGAGTTCTGCGCCGACGGCCTCGATCCTCTCTCGAACCCTCGCTCCTTTGTGGCTGGAGAGATTGTCCATGATGACGATGTCGCCAGTGCGCAGTTCGGGGACCAGAACCTTTTCGACGTAGGTCTCGAAGGCCAGACGGTTGATCGGCCCGTCGAGCACGAAGGGCGCGATCATGCCTCTTAGCGTGAGCCCGGCCACGAAGGTTGAAGTCTTCCAATGGCTGTGCGGACGGCCCATGTGCAGGCGTTGGCCTCTGGGCGAGCGGCCGTGGGTGCGGGCCATATTGGTCTTGGCCCAGGTCTCGTCGATGAAGACCAGGCGTGCCGGCTCGAGTTCGGCTTGGCCGTCGCGCCACGCTCGCCGTCGCTCAAGCACGTCAGGGCGGTCCTGCTCACTGGCGTGGCCGGTCTTCCTCTTGCGTGTCATCCCGTGGCGGACGAGGAAGCGCTGGATCGTGCCATAGCCGAAGCCCAGCGCGCGCCTGGAAAGCAGGCGGCGCAGCTCCTCGATGGTGATGTCCGGGGTCTCGGCAAGCACGCCGAGGATGCGGGCACGATGCGCTTCGATGCGGCCGGAGCGACGGTCTCCGCCCAAGGCTCTCGGACCGGGATCGCCCTGCACCTGTGCCCGCCTGCGCCAGCGGCTGATGCTCGCCGCGCTCACACAGAAGCGAGCCGCAGCCGCCCGATGGCTCATGCCCTCAGAGACCGCCGCCAGGACACGAAGCCTAAGATCAAGGGAAAGTGCTCTCGACATGTCTGCCGGCCTCCTTCCCGGCAAACATGTGAATCACAAACGCAAGACTTTGGGAATCCCTTTCGATTCAGTCAGATAGGATCGCGCTCTAGGGCTCCAACTTTCACCCGGACGAGCTCGCCGGCAGGACCGTGGGCGCCCTGCGCGGCACCATCGCGTCCGACTGGCTCGATGAGCATGCGGCCGGCGTGGCGACCATCGAGCTCTACGACAGTCAGCCCGGGCTTCTGCACGCGCTTGCCCGTGCCCGCATGGACGCTGTCTTCGGGTACGCGCTCGGGCTCCACGCCTGGCTCATGGGACCGACTGCTTCCGCCTTCAGCTTCGTCGGCGAGGGGATCGAGCTCGACGAGGGCATCGGGATCGCCGTGCGCCGGGTTGACGAGGATCTTCGCCTGCGGATCAACGCGGCGATGCGCGTCGTCATCGCCGACGGGGCGTACCGGCGAATCAACGCGCGCTACTTCCCGTTCGATATCTGCTGAGGTTCCGATGTGACCGTCGGCATGGACCCTGATTTCGGTCGCCGCGGCGATCCTTTCCGTTCGCAAGGGATGGATCGGGTCGCAGGCCGGCTGGATGATCGGGACGATGATCGGAGCAGCGCTCGCAGGCGCATGCGGAATCGCGCCGGGGCGCTTCATCGCGCACCAGATCGGCTGTTGAACGGCGCCTTTCGGCAAGCCCTTCAGTCTGTTTCGAGACATGCTTGCACGGGCACGCGCTCAGGCCTCAATCCGCGTCGGCAGCAGATGAACGGCAATTGTTGCCGGACGTTGCGGGATCGACTGGAGGTGTGCAGACCCCCAGGTTAGTATTGAACGGCTCTTGAGAGCGGTCTCCGCGAGATCCGGACGCCTGTGAGCGAAGAGCGGCCGATGAGCGATCGACAGGACAGATTCGGGACTCTGCAGCCCTCCAGGGAGGAGGTGATCGACGCCGGCACCACGCAGTACGCTGGCGACGGGGATGGGGCGTGCCCGGCCGATGCCGTCGGCACGCCGGTCCTGGCCTGACACCGTGCTGGTTCAGTTTCCCGGCGGCGCGAGCGAAGCGGAGCCCCCGCTGTCTCCGTTCCCTGAAGGCTGGTATTTCGTCGCCAGTCGATGCGCCATCGAGCAAGGCAACCTGCTTGAGCGGCAGTGGTTGGGGCAGTTCATCATCGCCTGGTGCAACGATGAGGGGGCGATCTGCGTCGCGCTGTCGGTCTGCCCGCACCTGGGATCCTCGCTGGGCCCGGCCGCCGGCGGCCGGGTGCGAGATGGCCTCCTCATCTGTCCCTTCCACGGCTTCGCCTACGATGCCGCGGGCAACTGCGTCGAAACGCCCAACGCGCCGCCTCCCAGGAACGCGAGGCTGAGCGTCCTCGAAACGCGCGAGTATCTCGGCCTCGTCTTCGCTTGGTGGGGCATCGACGGGCGCACAGCGCAATGGGACCTTCCTGTGGAGCCGCCGATCGATGGGTGGAGCGGGCTGGAATTGCGAACCCTCCAGTTCCCCGGCCATCCCCAGGAGATGGCGGAGAACGCGGTCGACCTGGGCCACCTGCGTTACGTGCACCTCTATGACGACGTGAACGCCGTCGATGCCCCGGCCGTGGACGGGACGGAGCTCGTGAGCCGCTACGAGTTCAGCCGGAGCCGCCACTTCTTCGCGGGGATCGGGCTGGTCTACGAGATTTCAATCGCCATCCACGTCCATGGGCTGGGCTATTCGCTCATCGAGATCCGGGAGCACACGATCGGCATGAACTGTCGCATGTGGGCATTGGCGACGCCGATCGACGGAACACTTGTCGACCTCGTGCTGGTCTCGCAGTTGGAGCACCTGCGGAAGCCCAAGCGATTGATCGCGGGCCTGGGGTTCTTGCCGGTCGGGCTGCGCACCGTGCTCATGAACAAGTTCATGGTCGCAATGCAGGAGCGGGATGTCCGCCAAGACATCGTGATCTGGAACCGGAAGCAGTACCTGCCCCATCCGACCCTGTGCCGCTCCGACGGCCCCATCGGCCGGTTCCGGCGCTACTGCAGGCAGTTCTACCCGGATCCCGAAGCCATTGCCCATTGATGTGTGCGGCCAGGACGCGCTCCGTCGTTGCATGTGAGCCCTGACGTTGACTGCGGCGCGCTGGAGGGCGAACGGCTTGCGCTGCTTGAGGGCGGTGGCGCGGCCCTTGGCCTGGCTGCCGAGACGGCAGGTGATCTGCCGGTTCCGGTAGAGCAAGTTGATCGCCGCGCCCAGCGGACGCACGTCGACGTCTTTGCAGGCAGATTGGAACGGCGTTGATCGGCGCCTGGTTTGGACGCTGAATGGCGCGCCAGCCCGCTGGTCTTGCGTGACCCCGTATCCGACTCGCAGCTCTGGATGTCTGAGTCTGGTCGGGTTTGGCGACTGCTTATTGTGAGGCGCGTTTGTGGTCCGGTAAGAGCAGTAGTAACGATTGAATGATTTCGGCGACGAATTCGGCGCGACCGCTGACCCCGGCCTTCGAATAGATGGCAGTCGCCTGCAGGCGGGTGGTGTTTTCCTTGACCCCGCGCGCCTCGGCGATTTCAGCAAAGCGGTATCCCTTGATGATGAGCCAGGCGACGTCCTTCTCGCTGCTGGTCATCCGCCACTCGTCCATCAATTCGGCGATGCTGTCGGCCAGACCCTGGGAAACCGCCCTGTTGCGTTTCTCCTCCTGGTCCAGACGTGTGCGCAGACGACCCAGATCGCGTGCACCGAGAAGAAGTGCCATCGTGACGCCAAGAAAAACGATCAACTCGATGATGACGTGAGTCGTGCCCAATTCGTCGTCGATGACGATGTCAACGACGAGATCGTACAAGAAGAACAGAATCGCTATCGCCAGCGCCGCCAATGCAAGCAATCGTCGTTGGACAATCCTTCTCGACGTATCTGGCATTGACCGGCAATCCTCTGTGGTGCCCCAATTTCGGCTGCGGTTCCTTGATCACATCCACCGCGCCCTCGGTAATAATCCCGATAGAGCCGCGGCAACGGCAAACCGATGCACGGCGTCAGGCGAGCGGGATGCGCGGCCTCGCCCGTGGTACCACCGCTCATATAACAGACCTCAGTGGCCCCGTTCATATAACAATGGACCTACGAGGGGCGGCCATCGCTATAACAAACTGGTCTGGTGACCGTTCTCCCACGCGGTTTGACTTGGCGTCCGGCCCATATCGAGGGGAGCGATCGTCATGAAGTCGCATGCCGCCATCCATGATGCGAGCCAACGGTTGCGCCGCGAGCACTCCCGAGTGTCATCCCGGCGATTTCGGGTGTCCCGCTGGCGGAGAGAACTCCGCATAAGTGTGGCAGCGCGGGTCAGCACCCTGCTCGGTTCCGTCTCGACCCTGACTCTGGAGGTGGCGACGAGGTCGGGGCGGCGCTGGTCACGCTACGCTGATCCGCGATCCTTCGCAGTTCTCTTGTGTCTTGCTCATCTTCAACAGTTTGGGCTCTGATTTTGTGATCGGCGGCGGAAGAAA
>JAPPHR010000003.1:6980-21577 GCA_028820995.1 Rhodospirillales bacterium | reverse complement strand
GCGCGTGACCTATTGGGAGCCGGCCAAGTGGGTGGCGAAGCTGCGCCGGCTCAAGGCCGACGACAAGCCCCTCCTGCTCCACACCAACATGGAGGCCGGCCACGGCGGTGCCTCCGGCCGCTTCCGCCGGCTGGTCGAGGTGGCGATGGCCTACGCCTTCGTCCTCGCCATCGCCGGCCGGGCCTGACGAGAGACCAGGTCACACCAGCGGAATCACCTCGCGGGCGAAGCGTTCCATGGAGCGGTGGCGGCTCTCGGCGGGGCGGCCGGGCTGCGCCGTGTTGATGGCGAACTGGGTCACGCCGATCTCCCGGTAGCGCCGCACTTGCGCCGCCACCTGCGCTGGCGTGCCGACAAGCTGATGCTCCAGAAACGGCGGCAGGTTAGCGGGGTCGGCCATCGCCTCCATCCGCTCCATCTGCTGCACGTTGCGCTCGTAGGTCGGCACGTCCTTCCACGGGTTGGCGTGGGTCTCGTAGTGCGCGACCACCGCGCGGAAGAAGGCGGCGAGATAGGTGATCGCCTCGTCCCGTGCTTCCGCCTCGCTGTCTGCGACGAAGCAGTGGATCCAGAGCGGGAGGTTGGCGTCCGCGTGCCCGCCCTTCGCCGCCGTGACCGCCTTCCATGCTTCGATGGAGTCCGCGTTCTGCCGGAAGGGCGAGGCCGACGTGCACAGAAGGCCGAGGCCCATCTCCGCCATGCGCTCGGCGGTGCCGGGATTGTTACAGGCGCCGTAGAGGTGGATGCGCTCGCGCACCGGCCCCGGGCGGAGCGTCACCGCGCGCGGGATCGTGGCGTGTGTGCCTTCGTAGCGGAAGGGCGCGCCGCTCAGCAGCCCGTCGGCGATCTCGTAGTGCTCGCGGAAGAGATCGCGCGAGTGGGCCATGTCGATGTTGCGGGCGTCGTACTCGATCCGGGCCACGCCGCGCCCGAGGCCGATATGCAGCTCCGCGTCGGTCATCAGGCTCAGCATCGCCAGCTCTTCGGCGAAGCGCACAGGCTCGTACCAGGGCAGCACGATGACCGCGGTGCCGAGCCCTAAGCCGGGGCAGGCGGCGGCGACGTGGCTGAGAAGGAGGAGCGGCGAGGGCGAGGGGTAGTAATCGGTGAAGTGGTGTTCCAGCACCCAGACGCTGCCGAACCCCAGCGACTGCCCGAAGCGGCAGTCCTCCAGCATCGCGCGGTAGCGCTCGCAGTCGCCGGCGGGGCCATCCTGCGCCGTCGGCATCACCGGGCCGACGGTGAAGCCGAAGGCCACGTCCGCGCGTTCATTCATGCTCCAGTCCTAACGGACCGGGAGAGTGCGCGGCAAGCGGCGCGGAGAGCCGCGACGGTGGGCTGCTAACGGGTGACTCCCCGCGCCTTTCGGGCAGTGCTATTGCGTGATGACGCCGCAGGCAATGCGGGGGCCGGCGGCGCCCGCCGGATCGGACACGTAGTCGTCCGGCCCGTCGTGGATCACGATAGCCGCCCCGTCCTCGTCGAAGAGCGTGTCGTCGAGCCGGAGCAGCGCATTCAGAACCTCGATCTCCAGCGCGCCCGAGTCCGGCACGTGGATGTTGGGCATGTCGCCCGCGTGCATCCCCTCGGGGTTGTTGATGCCGTGCTTCTTGCCCGCCGGGTTGAAGTGCCCGCCGGCTGACTTGAACGGCGGCTCGCAGACGCCCACCGCATGGACGTGGAAGGCGTGGGCGCCCGCCGGCAGGTTCTCGAGCGTCGCGTGCAGGAGCGTGCCTTGCGGCGTCGCGCTCAGCGTGACCGAGCCCACGGATTCTCCGTTCGCGTTCATCATCGCAGCGCTCGCATTCTCCCCGGCACTCGCCGTCTGCGATGCCGCGACCAGCGCAATGCCAGCCACCAGGATTGTGATACCGGTCAGTCTCATCATCGTCCTGTCCTCGTTGTTACGTTCGCGCACCAAATGGATGTTAGCACCGTCGGCCCGGATTCGACGGTCCGGCTGGGCCGCATCGCGAATGACGTGTTCGTTCCAGCGGCGGCTCAGAAGATTCCGTTAGCCTGTTGCAGCTCCCGCACGTAGCGCGTGATCTTGATTGCGTCCTCGTCCGAGACGCCCTCCACCGGCGGCATGTTGCCGAACTGCCAGTGATGGGCGCGCACGCCGTTCCGCACGGCGAGTCGAAACGACACGTCGCCGTGGTGGTTCGGCTCGTAGATCCTGTGGACCAGCGGCGGCCCCTGGTCCGAGCCGGTCGCGTGGGGGCCGTGGCAGGTCATGCAGTTATCTTCGAACAGTGCCCAGCCCGCCGTCGCTTCGGCCGAGAGCGGCGGGATCGTGATCGCCGCCCGCTCTCCGTCGTGGGACGGATGGTGATCCTCCGGCCACGCCATCCAGGCGACGACGGCGGCGAGTGCCGCAGCCGCAACCGCGCCGGCCGTGGCGTACGTCCGTCCCTTCATCCGTCGTGCGCGGCCTTTGGGCCTGCGAGATCGTCGAGGATGGGGCATTCGGGCCTCTCGTCGCCGTGGCATTGCATGACCAGGTGCCGAAGCGTGCCGCGCAACCCTTCAAGCTCGGCGATCTTGTGGTCGACGCGGCGCAGATGGGCCTCGGCCAGCGCCTTCACGTCGGCGCTGGCGCGGCTGCGGTCCTCGTAAAGCGACAGCAGGAGGCGGCAATCATTGATGGAGAAGCCGAGGGAGCGGGCGCGGGAGAGGAACCTCAGCTTGTGCACGTCGGCGCGGGCGAAATCGCGGTAGCCGTTCTCTCCCCGCAGCGGCCGGATGAGGCCGATGTCCTCGTAATAGCGGATCGTCTTCGCCGAGAGTCCGCTCGCCTCCGCGACATCGCCGATCTTCATGGCCACCTCCACGATTTCTCATAAAGGTTCCCGCTACAGGAAGGTCAAGTCTACCAGACCCCTTGACCTTCCAGTCACTGGAATTCCTACCTTCCTCTCAAGAGAGGATCTGAAGAGGCCAGCGGTGGATACCGACACATCCGTCGAGCACGCGGCGCGCGACCCGGTCTGCGGCATGGCGGTAGTGTGCGACGGCGCCCGCCACACGGCCCGGCACGGAGGGCAGACGTTCTACTTCTGCTGCGCCCGCTGCAGGGAGCGGTTCGTCGCGGCGCCCGAGGATTTTCTGAACGGCCGTCCCGCGACCGAGCCCGCACCCGAGGGCAGCCTCTACACCTGCCCGATGGACCCCGAGATTGTGCAAGCCACGCCGGGGGACTGCCCCATCTGCGGCATGGCGCTGGAGCCAATGGTGCCCGCGGCCGACGCGGGGCAATCGCCCGAGCTGCGCGACCTGCGGCGGCGGCTCTGGCTCGCCGCACCGCTCGCAGGCGCCGTGTTCGCGCTGGAGATGGGAAGCCACGCGGGCATTCCCTTCGATTCCTGGATCGGGCCGCGCCTCTTCGTCGCCCTGCAATTCCTGCTGGCGACGCCCGTGCTCTGGATCGCACGCGCGTTCTTCCTGCGCGGGCTCGCGTCGGTGCAGAACCGCGCGCCCAACATGTGGACGCTGATCGCGCTCGGCACCGGCGCTGCTTGGCTGTTCAGCCTTGTGGGGCTGCTCGCGCCCGGCATCTTTCCCGCAGCCGTGCTCACCGCAGGCGGGCAGCCGCCTGCCTATTTCGAGGCTGCGGCGGTGATCCTCGTGCTCGTGCTCGTCGGGCAGGTGATGGAGACCGCGGCCCGCGAGCGGACGGGCGATGCCATCCGCGCGCTCATGGGCCTCGCGCCGAAGACGGCGCGAAGGCTGGGCGAGGGCGGCGAGGCCGACGTGCCCCTCGACGCGGTGCGTCCCGGCGACCGGCTGCGCGTGCGGCCCGGCGAGAGCGTGCCCGTGGACGGCGTGGTGACGGACGGCCGCGCCTCGGTCGATGAGAGCATGATCACGGGCGAGCCCCTGCCCGTCGAGAAGGCGCCGGGCGATCCGCTCACCGGCGGCACGCTCAACAGGTCCGGCAGCCTGGTGATGCGGGCGGAGCGGGTCGGCGCCGAAACCACGCTCGCCCGCATCGTTGCGCTGGTGGCGAAAGCCCAGCGCAGCCGTGCGCCGATCCAGGCGCTGGCGGACCGGGTCGCCGGCGTCTTCGTGCCGGCCGTGGTCGCTGTCGCCGTGCTGGCCGCCATCGGGTGGGCGGTGGCCGGCCCGTCGCCCGCGCTGGCTCTTGCGCTGAGCGCTGCGGTGAGCGTGCTCATCATTGCCTGCCCCTGCGCGCTCGGGCTGGCGACGCCCATGTCGATCATGGTGGCGGCCGGGCGCGGCGCCCAGGCGGGCGTGCTGGTGCGCGACGCCGAGGCGCTGGAGCGCCTCGCCAAGGCGGACCTGCTGCTCGTCGACAAGACCGGCACGCTCACCGAGGGACGGCCCGCCGTGACCGATGTGATTCCGCTGGGCGCTATCGAGCGGGAGCGCCTGCTCGGGCTGGCGGCGGCGCTGGAGCGGAGCGCCCAGCACCCGCTGGCCGAGGCGGTCGTCGCGGCTGCCGAGGCAGCGGGCGCCCCTTACCTGGAGGCTGGCGAGGTCGAGTCCGTGTCGGGCCGGGGCGTGCACGGCCACGTCGCGGACCACGCGCTCGCGCTCGGCAACGAGGCCATGATGCAGGCACTCGGTATTCCGCTCGGCGATCATGCGCATCAGGCGAACGCTCTGGAGGACGCCGGCAAGACGGCGATGTTCGTGGCGGTGGACGGCGCGCTGGCGGGCCTCATCGCGGTCGCCGACAAGGTGCGCGAGACCGCGCCCGATGCCATGCGCGCCCTCGAGGCCATGGGCCTGCGCGTCGTCATGGCGACCGGCGACAGCCCCCGTGTCGCCGGGATCGTCGCCGCCGCATTGGGTATCGGCGAGGTGCATGCCGCGCTCGGGCCGGAGGAGAAGGGCGCGCTCGTCGAGCGGTACCGGCGCGATGGCCGCGCGGTCGCCATGGCCGGCGACGGGGTGAACGATGCGCCGGCGCTCGCGCTGGCAGACGTGGGCATCGCCATCGGCTCCGGCGCGGACATTGCGCTTGAGAGCGCGGGCATCACGCTCGTCAAGGGCGACCTGCGCGGCATCGTGCGCGCCCGCAGGCTGGCGCGTGCGACCATGGGCAACGTGCGCCAGAACCTCTTCCTCGCCTTCGTCTACAATGCAGCCGCCATCCCCATCGCCGCCGGTGTGCTGTTTCCTCCGTTCGGCATCCTGCTCTCGCCCATGATCGCCGCCGCCGTGATGAGCCTGTCGTCTGTCTCCGTCATCGGCAACGCGCTCCGGCTCCGGACAGCGCGTATCTGACGGCGGAGACGCCATGTCCGATCCTTCCCCTCGCCGGCGCTCCCGCGCGCTCTTCTGGGCTGCCGCCTTGCTGTGGCTGCCGGTCGGCGTCGTGGCATCGGCAGCGATCCGGTTCGGGTCTGACGCGGCGCCGGGCGCGTTGGTGACGGCCATCGCGATGGGCGCGTCGTCGCTGGTCGTGGCCGCCGTCTGCGGTCTGCCGCTGGCGCTCGCCTGCCGGCGGCTGGGGCGGCTCGGGCATCCCCGCCTGGCGTGGATCGGGGGCGCGGTGCTCGGCGTCGCGACGGTGGCGGCATCGCTCCCGGCCGGTCTGTTCGGCCCGCCCGGCATCGCCGTCGTCGCCGTGCTGCTGAGCTTGCCGGTCTGGATCGCGGTGTTCTGGCTGGGCCGGCAAGCCCGGGGAAGCTCAAATGGGGGGCACCCGCCCCTGGACGGGCAGGACCCGCGTCCATAGGCTGGCCGCGCGCCACCAGACCCGACCGCCGTGGCGCATCCAACCGTGGAGCGCCCATGCGAACGCGACCGGGGGCGGCGCTGCGCCCGTATTTTCCGCTTGCTGCCGGGGTCCTGATCAACCTCTCGATCGGGATCCTCTATGCGTGGAGCGTGTTCGTGGCCCCGCTCGAAGCGGAGCTCGGTGCCGACCGCGCGACGGTGAGCGGCGCCCAGTCGCTTTGCCTGTTCACGGCGACCATCGGCTGCTTCGTCATGCACCGGTTGCTGCACTGGCTCACGCTGCCGCAGCTCGCGCTCGCCATGGGGGCGGTGACGGCAGCCGGGCTCGCGCTCTCAGGATTCGGCCAGTCGGTCGCGGGGATCTACGTAGGCTACGGCTTGCTCTACGGCTTTGGTGCCGGCGTCCTCTATTTCATTGCGATGACCGCGGTTGCCATCGAGGGGCCGGTGCGCCCCAGCGTCGCCATGAGCATCAACATGTCGGCGGTCGCCGCCGGCGGCATCGCCTGGTCTCCCGGCCTCGCCGGCGTGATCGACGCGGCGGGGTCGGCCACTGCCTTCGGCATGGCGGCGGCGGTCGTTCTTGCTGCCGCCGCGATTGGCGCAGCGCTCATTGCGTTCTCGGGCAAGGAAGCGCCTGCAACAGGTGCCATCGGGCTTTTCCAGGACATTCTGACCAATCGGCCCCGCGTGGTGATCGCGATCTTTCTGGGCTTCTTCTGTGTCGCGTTTACGGCGCTTGCGATCATCGGCCACGCGGCGACGATGACGGCTGCATGGGGCGCATCCGCCGGCGCGACCCAGGTCGCGCCGATGCTGAGCAGCGCCGGCTATGTGGCCGGCGCCCTGGTCGGCGGTTTCCTTACCGATGCGCTGACGGGCCGGCGCGTGCTCGTGGGCGTCGGCATCGTCATGGGGGTGTTCCTGCTGGCGCTCTACTTCGCCCCGGGAGTCGTCATGGGGCTTGCCGCGATCGCTGCGGTCGGAGTCGCCTTCGGCGTGCTGGCGAGCGCGCATCCCATCACCGTCGCGGGCTACTACGGGACGGCGGCGCTGCCGCGGGTCTTCGGGCGCATCGCCCTCGCCTACGGGCTCGGCGGACTGCTCGGGCCGTTCAGCGCGGGCGCGATCTACGACGCCGATCAGCACTACGGAACGGCGGTCATCCTGATCGCCGTTCTCGCCTTCGTGGGCGCGGCGTTCTATGCGGGCCTGCCCCGCCGCGAGCGACTCGGCGCATCGGTAAAGCCGGCGGCCTGAGTCGCGGAACGGCCGAACTGGGAGGAGACGGAGCCATGCCCCATATCACGACGAACGACGGAGTCCGCCTCAACTATGTCGAGCGGGGCAGCGGCGCGCCGCTGGTCATGATCCCCGGCTGGTCGCAGACCGCCGCGCAGTTCGAGGCGCAGGTGGAGGGGCTCTCGGCCACCCGCCGGGTCATCGCCTTCGACATGCGCGGGCACGGCGAGTCCGACAAGCCGGAGCACGGCTACAAGATCCAGCGGCTTGCCATGGACGTGCGCAACGCGATCGAGGCGCTGAGGCTGGAGCGGGTGAGCCTGCTCGGCCATTCCATGGGGTGCTCCGTGATCTGGTGCTACATCGACCTCTTCGGCGAAGCGGGGCTGGAGCGGCTCGTCCTCGTCGATCAGATGCCGAGCATCACCGCGCGGAGCGAATGGTCCGAGGCGGAGAAGCAGGATGCCGGCGCGATCTTCGACGGCGCCAGACTCTACGAGACCATCGCCGCCCTCGCCGGGAAGGAGGGCGTGGGAACCACGAAGGGCTTCATCAGCAGCATGTTCACCGGCGGCTTCCCGCCCGAGAGGGTGGCCTGGGTCATCGAGCAGAACCGCAAGATGCCGCGCCGCCACGCGGCAACGCTCCTCCTCAATCATTCCACGCAGGACTGGCGCGACCCGATCCCCCGCATTGCGCTGCCGGCGCTCATCGTCGGCGGCCGCGCGAGCCTGATCGACTGGCGCTCGCAGGAGTGGATGCAGCGCCAGATCGCAGGCTCGCAGCTGGAGATCTTCGAGGAGGCCGACGGCGGCAATCACTTCATGTTCATGGAGAACCCGGAACGCTTCAACCGCCTGGTGGACGAATTCCTCGGCTGACGGTCAGCCGCGCTACGCCGGCCTGGCATCCACGCGGATCGTGACGATATCCGTGTCGTGATACTGCTGATGGTGAACCGAGGAGGCGAGGTGGCGCAGCAGCCGTAGCGAGACCTCACGCTCGGGCGCATCCTCGCTCGCCTCGCCGACGACCGCGATCCGGTCCTCCAGGTTCTCCTCTCCGGGTGCCGCGATGAACTCCAGCACGGCGCCGCCGGCTTCCTTGTGCGCAGTCAGCAGCAATCGGCGCTTCCCGCGCGCCTCCCCGGCCTCTCCCTCCTCTTCGTCGTGCCGCAGGAGGGTCAGGATCGCCTCCTCGGCGGCAGCGTCGAGGCGATGCGCCATCGCCTCGCCCCAGCCGCTGCGGGCGGCGAAGGTCTGCAGGAACTCTCTGATCTGCGGCAGCGACGCGACCTCGAAGGGTGCCTGGATGCGGCGGCGTCGGGGCGAGGTCAGCTCCACGAAGAGCGTCAGCAGGATCGCCACCAGCCCTCCCGTCGTCATGCCGTTATCCAGCAAACCGCCGGCGACGCCGGAGATATGCTCGGGAAAGATCACGCCATTTTGGAAGCCGACCCCGATCCAGAAGGAGACTCCGGCGATCAAGCCCTTGCGGTAGTCGATCCCGTCCTGAATGACGATCCGCATGCCGACGACGAAGAGCAGCCCCAGCAGCACGGTGATGTAGGCGGCGGCCACCGGTCCCGGAATCGCCAGCACCAGGGCGAGGGCCTTGGGAATGAACGCCACCGCGATGAAGGTGATGCCGAGCGCGATGCCGACGCTGCGGGCGCCGACTCCGGTGAGCGCGGTCACCGATATGCTGGTCGAGTACGTGGTATTCGGCACCGTCCCCATCAGGCCCGAAAGCAGGTTGCCGACGCCGTCCGCGCCCACCGCGCCTTGCACCGCGCGAAAATCCACCGCCCGTGGCTTGCGCCACGAGACCCGCTGGATGGCGACGCCGTCGCCCACGGTCTCGATGGCGCCGACCAGGGTCACGAACACGAAGGCGGGCAGCAGGCCCCAGAAGACCGGCCCGAAGTCGAGGTCGAAGCCCGGCCATCCGCCTTCGGGCAGCCCGATCCAGGCAGCGTCGGCGATGCGGCCGACCTCGTAGATGCCGAAATAGCCGGCAACCGCGCAGCCGGCCACGATACCGATGACCGGCGCCCAGAGACGCAGCGCTCCTGTTGCCTTCAGCGCGACGCCGGCTATGACCAGCGCGGTGACCAGGGCCGAGAGAGGCGCGGCAATCTCGGGTGCATCCGGCGGCGCCTGGGTCAGCATGCCGAAGACGATTGGCATTACCGTGACGGGGATCAGCATGATCACCGTGCCGGAAACGGTGGGAGTGAGTATCCGCCGCAGCAACGACAATCGCCACGCGAGCAGGAACTGGAAGAGCGAAGAGATGACGACCAGCGTGGCGAGCATGGCCGGCCCGCCCTGGGCGATGGCGCCGACGCAAATCGCGATGAAGGCGCCCGAGGTGCCCATGACGAGGACATAGCCGGCGCCGATCCGTCCGACTCGACGAGCCTGCAACACCGAAGTGATGCCGCTGACCAGAACTGCGCCGAAGACCGCCCAGGTCAGGTAGGACTCCGCCCCGCCGGCGGCGCGGACCACGATGGCAGGCGTTATCGCGACGCCCGCGATGCAAAGGACGGCAAGCTGCAGGCCGAGACCGCCGGCGAGCGCAAGCGGCGGTCTTTCGTCAGGCTCATAACGAACCCCGCCGGGCCGCTCGGAGCCGCCTGTCGTCATTGCGCACCCTCCCTGCCTCAGAGTGCGGAGCGGACTCTCGCACAGGTTCGCGCCGCAACAAAACGTTTGGCGGTGGCCGGGCGTCCTTGTCAGACGTCGTATTCGAGGCCGATGTCGCGGTAGCGCTCGGGGTCCTCGAGCCAGCGCTGACGCACTTTCACGAAGAGCTTCAGGTCGATCGGACAGCCCAGGATCTGGGAGAGCTCGACGCGGGCCGCCGTGCCGATCGCCTTGATCTGCCGCCCGCCCTTGCCGAGGACGATGCCCTTGTGTGTTTCCCGCTGCACGTAGATCACCTGCTCGACCCTGACGGCCCCGCCGCGGCCGGTCGTCCAGCCTTCGGTCTCGACCGCGACAGCGTAGGGGAGCTCCTGGCGCAGCTGCAGGAAGAGCTGCTCGCGCGTGATCTCGGCCGCCAGCAGGCGCTCCGATATATCGGTGAGCTGGTCTTCGGGATAGAGCCAGGGGCCAGGCGGCATCCGCGCCTTGAGCACGCCCAACAGATCCTCGACGCCGTCGCCGCCGAGCGCAGACACCATGAAAATCTCGGCCGCGAGCCCCGTCTCCTGCACGGCGGCCGCGAGCGGCAGCAGGGTGTGGCGCGGCACCAGGTCGATCTTGTTGAGGGCGACCAGGGTCTCGCGCCGGGTTTCCTTGAGCCTGTCGATGATCGCCCGGGTTTCGTCCGTCAGTCCCCGCTTCGCGTCCACCAGCAGGAGGATGGCGTCGGCGTCGCTGGCGCCGCTCCAGGCGGCGTGGACCATCGCGCGCTCAAAGCGATGCCTGGCGGCGAAGATGCCGGGCGTGTCGACGAAGACGAGCTGCACCTGGTCCAGGACGCGGATCCCGCGCAGCCGGCTGCGCGTGGTCTGAACCTTGGGCGTGACGATGGCGATCTTGGCGCCCACCAGCTGGTTGACCAGGGTCGACTTGCCGACGTTGGGCGCCCCCAGCACGGCTACGAAGCCCGCGCGGGTGCCGCCCTCAGCCATCGCCGCCATCGGCAATCCGCGAGAGAAGCGCGCTCGCGGCGTCCTGCTCCGCGGCGCGCTTGGTGGCGCCGGTGGCGACCGCTTTGCCGAGCCCGGCGACCTCCGCCTCGACTTCGAAGACAGGCGAGTGGGCGGGTCCGGTGGACGACAGCGTGCGGTAGGCCGGAAGCCCGAGCGCCCTGGATTGCGTCCATTCCTGGAGCCTGGTCTTGGGGTCACGCGGGGGGTCGGGGGCAGCCGTCATCACCGGTGCCCAGTAGCGGCGGATGAAGCGCTCTGCAGCGTCGAGGCCGCCGTCGATATAGAGGGCGCCGATCACCGCCTCGCAGGCATCCGCCAGGTTGGCCGGATTGTCGCGACCGCCTGCGGCCTTCTCGCCACGGCCGAACGCGAGCCGCTGGCCGAGCGAGAGCGAGCGGGCCACGTCCGCCAACGCTTCGCGGCGGACGAGCGCGGAGAAGCGCTGGGAGAGGGCGCCCTCGGCTTCGTGTGGAAACGCCTCGTACAGCATGGCGGCCACGACCATGCCGAGCACGCGGTCGCCCAGGAACTCCAGCCGCTGGTTGCTGCCGGATTGCGTGGCGGCGCTCGGATGGCGCAGCGCAAGCGCGAGCAGCGCCGGGCGCCCGAAGCGGTGGCCGAGCGCGGTTTCGAGAGTGTCCGCCCCTGCGGCGGCGTTCGCCTGAGACGGCGCGGTTGCCGTGCCCCCGGGGTCTAGTCGATCGCCTTGAATATCCGCTCGCCGCGCGTTGCGTCCGGCCAGTTCCAGACCTCTCCGATGCTGGCCCCGTCGGCCAACGAATGGAAAATGAACTCGGCCCGGCCCACGAGATTTTCCGACGGGATGAACCCGACCGACGGCACGCGGCTGTCGAGCGAGTTGTCGCGATTGTCGCCCATGGCGAAGTAGTGATCGGGTGGTACCGTGTAGATTTGCGTGGTGTCGAGGCTGCCCGTGGGCGTCGCATCGAGGGTCATGTAAGTGACGCCGTTGGGCAGCGTCTCGCGATACTGGCGGAGCACGCGCTCACGGCCGTAGCGGTCCTTGTAGCTGTAGTCGTCGACGCGTTCGCGCTCGACCGGCGTGCCGTTGATGTGGAGAACGCCCTTGAGAACCTGAATGCGGTCGCCGGGAAGGCCGACGATCCGCTTGATGTAGTCGGTCTCGTTGTCGCGCGGCAGCTTGAAGACCGCGACGTCGCCGCGGTCGGGCGGGCTGTCGATGATGCGGCCGTCGAACAGGTCGATGCTCCACGGCAGCGAGTACTTGCTGTAGCCGTAGGCGTACTTCGACACGAACAGGTAGTCGCCGACGAGAAGGGTCGGGATCATCGAGCCCGACGGAATATTGAAGGGCTCGATGGCGACGGTGCGCACGATCAAGGCGGCCAGCACCGCGTAGATGAGGGTCCGGACCGTGTCCCACAGGCCGCTGGACTTCTTCTTCGCCGTGTCCTTGCTGTCGGTCTTGGCGCGCCACATGTGCGGTCGGTTCGGTTTTACCTGATCGCGGCCCAGGCCGCCTGTTGACCCGATTGCCGTCAGTCGGTTGCGGGGATTGCCGTGATCATCACGATGGCCTGGGCGATGGGGGGCTCATCGGTCAACGTCACGTCGATGCGGCACCTCATGCCCGAAGGCGTGAGCGATTGCAAGCGCTTGAGCGCGCCGCCGCTGAGTTCGATGGTCGGCTGGCCGGAGGGAAGATTGACCACCGCCATGTCACGCCAGAAGACTCCGTTGCGGAGCCCGGTGCCGAGCGCCTTCGCGCAGGCCTCCTTGGCGGCGAAGCGGCGGGCATAGGTCTCTTCCGGCCTCAACCGGCGCTCGGCGCGGGCACGCTCCACGGCGGTAAAGACGCGGTGGGTGAAACGCGCGCCGAAGCGGTCGAGCGTGGACGCGATCCGCCTGATGTCCACGATGTCCGAGCCGAGGCCGACGATCATCGGCCACGCTTGCGGCTCGCTGGCGGTGCTCATGGTGAAGGCGCCCGGTCCATTTCAGGCGGGCGGTCGCGCCGCTCCAGGCATGGCATCAGCGGCCGCGGTCCACGTACACCTGATCGAGATGAGTGACATTCGCGGCAACCGGCTCGCCATCCTGGGAGGCGGTCTCGGGGATGGTGATGTCGTCCTCGGCCTGCTGCGAGCGGTCTTCCTTGGACCGGCGCTGCTCGTCGAGCACGCGGCGCCGCCGCAGACGCCTGGCCTGGCGGTGATGCTGGTAGTTACCCACCACCCGCCGGACGGGAAAGTAGATCAGGAGCCACACGATCACCCCCGTCGGCAGGCTGCCCACCAGCATGGGCAGCAGCACCGTCCCCGGCTGCTCGAAAATGGCGCCGAAGGTGAGCTCCGCGGGCAGCTCCTGCCCGCGCTCGTAGCCGAGGATCCAGGTCCCGATCCACATGATGCCGGCCCAGATGAAGGGGAAGGTCCACGGGTTGCCGACGGCCGTGCCGATTGCAGACGCGATGATGTTGCCGCGCATCGCCCAGGCCAGCACCGCGGCGAGGATGAAGTGGAAGCCGATGAATGGCGTGAACGAAACCGCCGCGCCACAGGCAAAGCCGCAGGCTATGGCATAAGGCGAGCCTTGCAGCCGCTTGAGCTTGAAGGTCCAGTACCTGAAGATTCGGCCCCAGCTCATGCGGGGCCACACGAACCGCCGCATGCGAGCCAATCGGCTCAGCTTCTCGCGTCGGCGGAACAGGCTCAAGGCGGCTCTCGCTTCAGCCCGCGTTCGGCAGGAGTCTCCGCTCCGGTCGTGTGCGCAGCACACCACCGAGAGCTGCCGCCCGTCTCATCGCTTCCCTCCCAACCGCGGGCCCGCGTTTCTTTCTTTTGCTCCCCAAACCCGAGAGTTAGCCCAAGAATCGGCTGTCACGCAAGGTTTGCGGCACCGGTTCGACGGATCCTCAAGTCGAGGTTGACGCGGATTGCTGGCCGAGTCGGTGTTGCTTTTAGTGGGTAATACTGTATATTGGGCTTTTAGGGCAAAACACTCCAAGATTTGGAACCGGTGTAGGCCCGGCACCGGACGGAGGACTGGTCATGACAGCCTGGACACCGGAGAGGGTCGAGACCGTAACCCGGCTGTGGAACGAGGGCCTGACGACCGCCGAGATCGGGCGTGCGGTCGGCATGTCGAAGAATGCCGTGGTCGGCAAGGCGCACAGGCTTCAGCTCCCGCCGCGTCCGTCGCCCATCAGGCGCGGATCGAGCACCCCGAGCGTGCCGCGGGCGCCCGGCAAGTCGAACGGGCGGCATTCGGCGAAGGCGCCGGGTGGGGTCGTGGTTCAGGTCAGGCCGAGGGCGCCGCAGCCGCCGCTCGCCATCGGCAACTCGGCCTGCAAGTGGCCCATCGGCCACCCGGACGAGCCCGGCTTCCACTTCTGCGGCGAGCACGCGCTGCTCGGCAAGCCCTATTGCCCGGAGCACTACAGCAAGGCCTACGTGGCCGTCAGGCCACGCTCCGACGCAGCCTGATCCGCACTTCGTCTCGTAGGGGCGTCGCTGACGGCGCCCCTACGATGCCGGCTGGTCCGACTCAGCCGCGGCTGCCAATCGTTCGACCTCGGCGTCCATGCGGCCCTGCCACATCAGCGCCCACATGTGAAAGTCGCCGACCAGGCTGAAGAGCGGGTAGGTGAAGGTCGCCGGCCGGTTGCGCTCGACCAGAAGGTGGCTGAGCCAGGCGAAGAAGTAGCCGCAGACGAGCGCCGCCGGCAGCAACAGCGGCTCGCCCGAGGCTGCCGCCGCTATAACCAGAACGACAGCGCCTGTCGTGCCGACGAAGTGCAGCCGGCGGGTCCACGCCCGGCTGTGCTCGGCAACATAGAAGGGCCAGAAGGCTCGATACCGACGGATTCGCTCACTCATGGCCGGTCGATTATACAGCCCTCAGTCGCCGGGGGGGGGCGCCCCCCGCCGGGGGGGGGGGCCCCCGCGCCCCCGCCCGGGGGCCCCCCCCCGCCGGGCGGGGCGCCCGCGGGGGGGGGGGG
>JAPPHR010000003.1:0-6970 GCA_028820995.1 Rhodospirillales bacterium | reverse complement strand
TTTTCGCACACTCTTGGCCGGTCTTTTAAACCCCCCTCCGGCGCGGGGCGCGCGCTCGGCTCGTTTGGCTGTGCGCATTCGGCGCGCGGCGCGTTCGCGCCGTCCGGGCCTGCGGCCCGGCGCTGAGTGAGGCGCGAGCAGTGTCTTGGGGCGAATCGAACGTCATCTCGTTTTGCCTCGTCCGATTCGTTGCGTTTTCGGCCGATGTTTGTGATTCTACACCAAAGTTACCGGTTCTCGATCACGCGGTAGCGCCCGCGGCAAGGAGACTGCGCTCATGGCGGCGATGACCACACCCGTCTGCGATTTCGGCTGGAAAGCGCCCGACTTCCGGCTGGAAGGAACCGACGGCAAGACCTACACCCTGGCGGACTGCGCCGGGGAGCGCGGCACGCTGGTGATGTTCCTCTGCAATCATTGCCCGTTCGTGAAGGCGATCATCGACCGGATCGTGCAGGACGTGGACAAGCTTGGCAGCCACGGCATCGGTGCGGTTGCCATCATGCCGAACGACACCCAGGCCTACCCCGCCGATTCCTTCGACAACATGATACTCTTCGCTGCCGATCACGGATTCGGCTTCCCTTACCTGATCGACCGGGCTCAGGAGGTCGCGCGGGCCTATGACACCGTGTGCACGCCCGATTTCTTCGGCTTCGACAGCGGCCTTGGTCTGCAGTACCGGGGCCGGCTCGACGCCTCGCGGATGGAGCCGGTGCCCGGCGCGCGCCGCGAGCTCCTCGAGGCCATGATCCGGGTCGCCGAGACCGGGCGAGGGCCTGAGGAGCAGCTGCCGTCCATGGGCTGTTCGATCAAGTGGCGCGAGGCCGCCTGAGCCGGGCTCCCGCGCCTCGCGGGACGGCTGGGCAGCGGCGCTGACGGAGGCGCAGGCGTGGCGGATATCTTCCGAGAGGTCGATGAGGACCTTCGGCATGAACGCTATCTCAAGCTGTGGCGGCGGTGGCGCTATTGGCTGCTCGGCGTGGGCGTGGTAGCGCTCGGCGGCGCGGTCGCCTACGTGTTGATCGCCGACGCCAAGGAGAGCGCCCGTCAGGACGAGGGACGGCAGTTTGCAGTCGCAATGGCGCAAATCGACGCAGGCCGCAGCTCGGAAGCCGCCGAGCGGCTGGCGATGCTCGCGGCTGACTCGGAGACCGGCTATGCGGCGCTCGCCCGGCTCGGCGAGGCCGATGCGCGCGCAAGGCGCGGTGACATCACCGGCGCCGTCCAGATATACGACCTGCTGGCCGACGACAGCCGTGTCGATCCGCTCTATCGCGATCTGGGCGCCCTGCTTGCGGCGCAGCGTTTGGTCGATCGCGCGCCTGCGTCGGAGATCAACCAGCGGCTTGCGCCCCTGCTGGCGGGACATTCGCCGTGGCGGCCGCTCGCGGCAGAGCTCACCGGTATCGCGGAGATGCGTGCCGGCAACGAGGAGGCGGCGCGTGCGCTCTTCGCCGAGCTTGTCACCGACCCGGCCGCAACGCTCGGCCAGCGCCAACGGGCGGCCGAGTTGTTGTTGAGCCTCGGCGGCGATCTGGAGGCGGCGCTGGCCGGCGAGACCTCATCCGCCGAGTGGGATGACGACGATGCGGCCGGCTCGGCCGGAGAGGCGGCCCAATGAGGTGGATTTTGGAGAGGGGGATCGCACGGGGCGTCGCCCTGCTTGGCCTTTGCCTGTCGCTTGGCCTTGCGGGCTGCGACACCGTGTCGGACCTGTTCGAAGGTTCGGACGAAGCGCTGCTGGAAGGCGAGCGGCTCTCCGTGATCGCGCTTGAGCGACAGCTCGAGCCGGACCCTGACGCCGCTCTGCTCACGGTGCGGCTGCCGCCGCCCTACGTGAACGAAGACTGGCCCCAGCCGGGCGGCTACCCCCACCATGCCATGCACCACCTCGCCGCAGACGAGGTCCTCGCGGAAGCCTGGCGCGTCCGCATCGGCAGCGGCACCGACGAGGACGGGCCCGTGCTTGCGACGCCCGTGGTGTCCGGCGGGCGGGTCTTCACCATGGACTCCAGGAGCCTGATCTCGGCCTTCAACGCGACCACCGGCGCCAGACTGTGGACTGCCGATGCGCGCCCCGAAGAGGATGACGAGGGCGCCTTCGGCGGCGGCCTCGCGGTGGCGGGGGATCGGCTGTTCGCGACCACGGGCCTCGGTCACGTGCTTGCGCTGGACGCTCAGACCGGTGCCTTGCAGTGGCGCCAGCCGATCGGCGTGCCTGTGCGCGTGTCGCCTGTGATCTCCGGCGGCCGCGTCTTCGCCGTCAGCCACGACAACCGGCTCTGGGCGCTGGACACCGAAAACGGCGCCGTGCTCTGGAGCCATACGGCGATCGAGGAGAGCGCCGGATTCCTCGGCGGTGCGAGTCCTGCGGTGGAAGGCGGGATCATCGTCGCGCCGTTTTCGTCCGGAGAGCTGACGGCGCATCGGGTCGAAAACGGCCGCACGGTCTGGAACGATATCCTTACGGTCCAAGGAGCCCGCATCGGCGCCATCGCGACCTTCAACGATATCGACGGTCATCCCGTCTCCGACCGCGGCACGGTCTTCGCCATCGGTCATGGCGGGCGTATGGTCGCCATCGATGCGCGAAGCGGCCGGCGGGTCTGGGAGCGCGACATTGCCGGCCTCGACATGCCCTGGGTCGCCGGGGAATTCATCTTCGTGATGACCGCGGATGGCGAGCTCGTCTGCATGAGCCGGGAGCGCGGCGCAATTGTCTGGGTCCGGTCGCTGCCGCGCTTCGAGGACCCGGAGGACCGAGAGGAGCCGATTTTCTGGACCGGCCCGACTCTTGTCGGCGATCGGCTGATCGTTGTGGGCTCGGATGGCAGCATGCTCTCGATCTCGCCCTACGATGGCAGCGACCTGGGCGTGTACAACGCGAGGGGGGCGATCCGCCAGGCGCCCGTGGTCGCCGATCAGACGGTCTTCATCATGACCGACGACGCGGACCTGATCGCGCTGCGCTGAAGCCGGGGCCGGCCCGTGGCCTTCACCGTTGCCATCGTCGGCCGCCCCAATGTCGGCAAATCGACGCTCTTCAACCGCCTGGTCGGCCGGCGCGCGGCGCTGGTCGCGCCTGAGCCCGGGGTGACGCGTGATCGCCGAGAGGGCTGGGCGCGGATCGGCCCCCTCAGGTTCCGCGCCATCGACACGGCGGGACTCGAGGAAGCAGCGCCGGAGACGCTCGCCGGCCGCATGATGGCGCAGACCGCGCGTGCGCTCGAAGAGGCCGATGCTGCGCTGCTCCTGATCGACGGGCGGGCCGGGGTGACGCCGGCGGACGAGTTCTTCGCGGACCAGCTCCGGCGGCTGCATGTCCCCATCATCCTGGCAGTCAACAAGTGCGAGGGCGGCGCGGCCGAGGGCGGGGTCGCCGATAGCCATTCCCTCGGGCTGGGGCAGCCGATCCCGATCTCGGCAGAGCATGGCGAGGGTCTCGCGGACCTCTACGATGCGCTGAGCCCCTTCGACTCGGAAGCGGAGGAGGGTGCCGCCGGCGCGGACGACGTGCTCCGGCTCGCCATCGTGGGCCGCCCCAACGTCGGCAAGTCGACCCTGCTCAACCGGCTGGTGGGCGACGGGCGCGTTATCACCGGCGCGGAGCCGGGGCTCACGCGGGATTCGATTGCGGTGCGCTGGTCGTACCAGGGCCGCCCGGTCGAGCTGGTGGATACCGCGGGCATGCGGCGCCGGGCCAAGACCACGGCACCGCTCGACAAGCTCTCCTCGCGAGACGCCGAGCGCGCCCTCGGGCAGGCAGCGGTGGTGCTCGCCGTGTTCGACGCCACCGATGCCGCCGGCCGCCAGGACATGGCGATCGCTGCCCGCGTGGCGGACGAAGGCCGGGCGCTGGTCATCCTGCTCAACAAGTGGGACCTGGTGCGGGACCGTGCCGCCGCCCGCAAAGCCGTTCAGGACCGGCTGGAGGGCGCGCTCGCCCAGGTGAAGGGGGTCCCGGTGGTGACCTGCTCGGCGCTGACCGGCGCCGGTGCCGAGAAGATCATGCCGGCGGTGCTATCCGCCTTCGAGATCTGGAACCGGCGCGTGCCCACCGCCGCGCTCAACCGCTGGCTGGAAGGCGCGGCCCAGCATCACCCGCCACCGCTCGTGGCCGGCCGGCGACTGAAGCTGCGCTACATCACCCAGGTCAAGGCGCGCCCGCCCACCTTCGCGCTCTTCGCCAGCAAGCCGACGGCGCTGCCGAAGAGCTATCGCCGCTATCTCGTGAACGGGATCGGCGCCGAATTCGGCCTCGCCGGGGTGCCGATTCGCCTCCTGCTGCGCGCGGGCAAGAACCCCTACGCACCGAACTGAACAGGACAAGGGTCCTTACGCCTCCGCCTCCAGTTCTTCGCGGAGCGTGCGCTTCAGCACCTTGCCATAATTGTTCTTGGGCAGGCCGTCGACGATACGGTAGTCGCGGGGGCGCTTGAAGCGGGCGATGCTCTCCAGGCAGAGCCGGTCGAGCTGCTCGGCCGTCACGCTCTGCCCGTCATGGGGCACGACGAAGGCGACCACTTCCTCGCCCCAATCGGGGTGCGCGCGCCCGACGACTGCCGCCTCGCGCACCGCCTCGTCGCGCAGCAGGACCTCCTCGATCTCGCGCGGATAGATGTTGGTTCCGCCGGAGATGATCATGTCCTTGGCCCGGTCGAGCAGGGTGAGAAAGCCCTCCTCGTCGAAGCGGCCGACGTCGCCGGTGTGCAGCCAGCCGCCCTTTAGGGCGCTCGCGGTGGCCTCCGGGTTCTCCCAGTAGCCCGGCATCACCACGTCGCCGCGCACGCAGATTTCGCCGCTCTCGCCCGCCGGCAGCGGGCGATCGTCCTCGTCGACGACCCGCACCTCCACATCGGTGCGCGCGACCCCGGCCGAGCCCAGGCGTTCGCGGAAGCGGGGTTGGGCACTGTCGGCATGATAGGCCCGCGACAGCGCAGTGATGGTCATCGGGGCCTCGCCCTGGCCGTAGATCTGGGCAAGCTTGGGACCGAAGGCGGAAAGCGCACGCTCCACGTCGGCGACGTACATCGGGCCACCGCCGTAGACGATGAGGTCGAGGTTGGTCGTAGCGGCGCTGGCGAGCGCTGGGCTGTCCAGCAGCCGCACCACCATGGTGGGGGCCGCGAACATGCTCAAGCCAGGGTGGCATTCGATCAGGCCGAGCACCTCTGCCGGCTCGAAGCCGCCGCTCTCGGTGATCACGTTGTTCGCGCCCTTGGCGATGAAGGGCAGCGCATAGAGGCCGGAGCCGTGGGAAAGTGGCGCGGCGTGGAGCACGCAATCGGCGGCGGTGATGCGGTTGAGATCGGCGAAGTAGCTCAGCGTCATCACCAGCAGGTTGCGGTGCGTGATGGTGGCGCCCTTGGGCCGGCCGGTGGTGCCGCTGGTATAGAAGAGCCATGCGGGATCGTCCGGCTCGGCGGCGGCGGGGCCTTCCGCATCCTGCCCCAGCATGGCGCGGTACTCGTCCGATCCAGCGACGAGCGGCGGCGCAAGGCCCGGCACGTCGGCGCGCACGCTCTCGATCCCCTCCGCGTGGCCTTCGTCGGTGATGCAGAGCCGGGAGCCCGAATTGCCCAGGATGTATTCGACTTCCCGGGGGTGCAGCTTGGCGTTGACGGGGACCGCGACGAGGCCCGCGTACCAGATGCCGAACAGCGCTTCGAGGTAGTCCGGCCGGTTCGCCATGACGATGGCCACCCGGTCACCGGGAGCGAGCCCGTGGCGCGTCCGAAGCGCGCCCGCGATCGTGCCGGCGCGCTGATGAAGCTCGCCATAGCGCGCCGTGACCTCTTCGCCGCGCGACACAGCCGGCCGCTCCGGCAAGGTCCGGGCCGTCTTCGCCAGCAGCGCTGCGATGTTCATGGCTCCGCCTCGCCTCTCGGTTCGCGTGTGGCCGCCATCCTATAGCGACGGGACGGCGGCAGCGCTACCGACGACCGACGACCCAGGAAAGCGCCACAAACGCTTTGTCCGTCGTGGCGCTCACGGTTATTCTCTATCGCAAGCGTGAGCAGCGGGTCGAGGGAGGCAGCGTGCCCCAGGCGCAGGTCAGGATGACGGTCAACGGCGAGCAGGTGGCGCGCGAGGTGCCCACCCGCACGCTGCTTGTCGAATTCCTGCGCTACGACCTCGGCCTCACCGGCACCCATGTTGGCTGTGACACCAGCCAGTGCGGCGCCTGCAACGTGCATGTCGACGGTCAATGCGTGAAGGCTTGCACGATGCTGGCGGTCCAGGCGGAGGGCGCAGACGTGCTGACCATCGAGGGCGTCGCCGACGGCGACACGCTCCATCCCATGCAGGCGGCGTTCAAGGAGCACCATGCGCTGCAGTGCGGCTTCTGCACGCCCGGCATGGTGATGTGCGCGCTCGACCTGGTGAAGCGGAACGGGACGCCGAGCGAGGCGGAGATTCGCGCCTATCTGGAGGGCAATTTCTGCCGCTGCACCGGCTACCACAATATCGTGAAGGCCATCGCCGCCGGCGCCGAGGCGATGGCAGGCTAAGCGGCTCAGGAATGTGCGGCATGATCACCTGGCATATCAAGGCGCTCATTGCCCGGTGCAAGGCGGGCTGAAAGTGGTGTAGAATCGTTGTGAGCGCCTGACTGGCGTGAAGGGGGTTACGAAAGTGCAGAAATCTCTCCATATCGACCCGGACAAATGTACCGGCTGTCTGCAGTGCGAGCTGGCTTGCTCTCATGTGAATGAGGGGGTGTTCAACCCAGCCAAGTCTCGCATCAAGGTGTTCAACTTCCATGACCAGGGGCGGATGGTCCCTTACACCTGCACCCAGTGCGACGAGGCCTGGTGCATGCAGGCCTGCCCGGTCGATGCGATCACCCTGGACGCCGCGACGGGCGCCAAGGTGGTCTCGGATTCGCTCTGTGTGGGCTGCAAGGTCTGTACCATCGCCTGCCCCTTCGGGACCGTGAACTACAACGCGTCCACCGGCAAGGTGA
>JAPPHR010000091.1 GCA_028820995.1 Rhodospirillales bacterium | reverse complement strand
ACAGCTTCTCCAAGGTCTACAGCCTCACCGGCTACCGGGTCGGCGCGCTGGTCGCCGGCGCCGGGCTGCTCGCCGAGGTCGCCAAGGCCGCCGACTGCGTCGCGATCTGCGCACCCGGCATCGCGCAGGAGGCAGCACTCTACGGCCTGCGCAACCTCGCGGATTTTCGGGCCGAAAAGCGGCGCCTCGTGCTGGAGCGGGTCGCCCAATTCCGCGCCGTCTTCGAGCGCCAGGACTTGGCCTATGAGCTGATCTGCGCCGGTGCGTTCTTCGCCTATGTGCGCCATCCCTTCGCCAGCACGTCTGCCGTCGATGTCGCACACAGGCTCATCCGGGAAGAGAACGTGCTCTGCGTGCCCGGCAGCGCCTTCGGCCCGGACCAGGACGCCTATCTGCGCTTCGCCCTCGCCAACATCGACGGCGATGCCATGGCCGCGCTCGGCGATCGTCTGGAGGCGAGCCAAACATAGTCGGCTTACGGCGAGTCGAAGCGGCCGATATCGAAGCCCTCGATCGGCGTCTCCGAGCGCCCGTCGAGCGCAAGCTCGGCCGCCACCGCGCCCGAAGCGGGACCCAGGCAAAACCCGTGGCCGCTGAAGCCGAAGGCGTGGACCAGGCCGGGCGTGGTCCGGCTCGGGCAAAGCACCGGCAGGTGGTCCTCCGTGCAGCCTTCCACGCCGCTCCAGAAGCGGATCACCGCAAGATCGGCGATGCGGGGAATGATCTCTATGGTTCGCGCGAGCGTGGTCAGGCTCTCCTCGGCATGAACCTTGCCGAAGCCGACATCAAGGTCGGCGGTGCCGCTGCGTCCGCCGAAGATGACGTTGCCGCGCGGAATCTGGCGGGCATAGACGTCGCCGCCCACCACGGCGAGCACGGGCACCATGAAATAGGGCGCAGGTTCGGTGACGATCATCTGCGGTTCCATGGGCCAGATCTCGACCGGCTCGCCGAACTGCGCCGCGAGCCGCCCGCCCCAGGCGCCGGAGCTGTTGATCAGCGTGTCTCCCCGCAGCGTGCGGCCCGACTCGGTCTCGACCACGAAGCCGCTCCCGTCGCGCTCCACACGCTGCGCGCCGTCATGCTCGACCATCATCGCGCCCGCTGCCCGCGCCGCGCGAGCGAAGGCGGGGCCGACGAGGCGCGGGTTGGCCTGCCCGTCGGTCGCGCAGTAGGCGGCGCCGAGAGCGCTCTCACCCAGCCAGGGGTAGCGGTCTCGCAGGGTGTTGCGGCCCAGCATCTCGACCTCCACGCCGTATTCGGCTTGCGCCTCGGCGTGGGCCGCGATCTGGTCCATGTGTTCGTCGGTGCGCGCGACCTTGATGTTGCCGGTGATCTCGTACTCGCAGTCGCTGCCGACCAGCTCGGGCAGACGCTTCCAGATCGCGAGCGCGCGGGCGGCGATGGGAAGCTCTGCGAGCTTGCGCCCGTTGCGTCGGACTCCGCCGAAATTCACCCCGCTCGCCGCCGCCCCGAGCTGGTTCTTCTCGACGACCGCAACGCTCGCGCCGCGCGAGCGCAGGTGCAGCGCCGCGGCGCAGCCGACGAGGCCGCCGCCGACGATCACCACATCGGTCCGGGACTCGCTCATATGGAGGCCGCCCTCGAGCGGTCTTCGACCGCAGCCTCGGCGCCTGCACGGATGGAAAGCGGCTTGACCGGGGCCTGGCCGCGCAGGCGGCCGACGTCCTCCACCGCGCACCCCCGCGCGGCCGCGAGTATCTGGGCGGCGGCGGGGCCGCACACGCGGCCCTGGCAACGGCCCATGCCGACACGCGTGAAGGCCTTGGCCCGATTCATCTCCGCCGGCGCGAGAGCGCGGCCTTCGCGAATGTCGCCGGCCGTGATGGCCTCACAGCGGCAGATGACCGTCTCGTCCGGCAGCGTCCGCGCGAGGTGGAAGGGAACCGGCAACGCCCGCTCCAGCGCATTGCGGAAGCGCATGATGCGCCGCAGCTTCGCCCGCAGCCTCGCCTGTGACGCGCGATCGGTCGCGATGTCCTTGTCGGCGAGCAAGGCGAGCGCGGCGAGCCGGCCCCGCACCTCGGCGGCATCGGCACCGGCGACTCCGGCCCCGTCGCCCGCAAGGTAGACGGAACCCTCGATCGCACGACCATCCACGTCGGCCTGCGGCAGCCACTGCTGGGCGAGCGGGTCGAACGCCATCTCGCAGCCGGCGAGTTCGGCAAGCTGCACCTCGGACTTCACACTGTAGCCGATGCCGAGGCCGGTGCAGGCGATGCGGTGCTCGCGCCCGCGCCGGTCGCGGTAGCGCACGGCCTCAAGGGCCGACTGGCCCTCGGCGGCGACCGGCGTGATGCCGCCACGCACTGGTATTCCTGCCGCCCTGAGCCAAGTCATGTACCAGAGCCCCTTGGCGAAGGTCCTGCCGCCCCACAGCAGGCCCGGGAACACCGGGATCGCCTGGGATAAATGGGACGTGTCGAGCACCGCCGCCACGCGCGCTCCGGCGTGAACGTACTGGTAGGCCACCAGGTAAAGCAGCGGCCCCGTGCCCATGAAGACGACCGGATCCCCGATGGCGCAGCCCTGCGCCTTCAACGCGACTTGCGAGCCGCCCATGGTGAAGACACCGGGGAGCGTCCACCCCGGAAACGGGATGACCCGATCCATGGCGCCGGTGGCCAGGATGAGCGCGTCGAACCGGATCCGCTCGATGCCGTCCGGGCCGAGCGCCTGGGCGACCCCGCCCTCGATGTTCCAGATCAGGGTGTTGGGGCGATAGTCGATGCGCTCCCGCAGACCGTCCAGCGTGGCGTGCACGGCTTGCGCCTTGCGCGCCTCGAAGCCGTAGAGTGCCGCAGCCGGCCGCGTGAAGCCCGCTGGCGGCCGGCGATAGATCTGGCCGCCGCTGCGCGCGCCCTCGTCGACCACAATCGGCGCAACGCCATGGGCCACGAGCGCCTCGGCCGCCCGCGTTCCCGCCGGGCCGGCGCCGACGATCAGAACCCTGGGGGTGTCGTCATTCATTCGTTGGCGTCCGGCGCGCGCACGCGCATGCCGTCCCACACCTCCGTCGTGCACGCACGGATGCGGCTCCCGTCCTCGAGCAAGACCCAGCAGTCCTGACAGGCGCCCATGTTGCAGAAGCCTGAGCGCAGGCCGCCGTCGAACTCGTTTCGCCGAAGCGCCACGCCGTTGCAGAGAAGCGCAGTGAGCAACGTGTCGCCCGCGAGCGCATCAAGCGCCTTGCCGCCATGGAAAATCGTGACGCCGGACCGGTCGGTCTCGGCCAGACGCACGAGGCGGCATCCCGCACTCGCTTGCTGCTCGGTTCGTTGCGACATGAGCCCCTGCTGACACGCCGCCCTGCGCGCGTCAAGCAAGGCGAGAGCCGCTACCCCTCACGCCGCACGCCGGCCTTCCGATTCCCGGTCGTAGACGCGGCCCTTCCACTCGCTCCGCCGGCCGCCCCAGTCGCGGAGCGCCGAGTGCCAGGTCATGGCGAGATACAACGTGCCGATGAGCGGCAACGCCAGCGCCCAGCCGGGCGAACGACAATAGTAGCGGAGCGTCGGCAGGTAGCAGAGCGCCATGGCGGCGAGCCCCACGGCTGCCGCAATCTGTGCCGAGAGCGGCCCGGCGAGGCCCGCGATCGGCGACCAGAACGCAAGCGCCATGAGCAGCGTGCAGAGGAGCAGCAATACCGGTGAATAGCGGAGCTGGGTGTAGGCGGTGCGGGCCACCATCCGCCACACCGTCCCGAGAGTGGGATATGCCCTGTGGCTGACTGCCCCGCCGGTCACGCCGACCCAGGTCCGGAAGCCTGCGTCCTTCATCGCCCGCGCCAGCGCGCAATCGTCGATCAGGGCGCCCCGGATCGCGCCGAAGCCGCCGATCCCGGCGAGCGCAGCGGTGTCGATCAGGACACAGCCGCCGGCGGCGGCGGCGACCCACCGACTCGGCTTGTTCGCCAAGTGAAACGGATAAAGCAGGCGGAAGAAGAAGATGAAGGCGGGCAGCAAAAGCCTTTCCCAGCCTCCTTGCATGCGAAGCGCCGCCATGACCGAAACCAGTGCTGCGCCGCTCTCCTCCTTCTTGGCGAGCAGCGCCCGGATCATCCCCGGGCGGAGCGTGATGTCCGCATCCAGCAACAGGGTCAGCGACGTCTGGATGCGCCGGCGTCCCTGCTCGAGAGCCCACAGCTTGCCGGTCCATCCATCCGCAAGCGGAGCGCCGGCGAGAACGTCGAGGGTCAGCGAGGCGGGCGCGGCACGTCGGGCTGCCTCCGTCGTGTCGTCGCTGGAGCGGTCGTCGACCAGCATCACGCGCAGGCTCCGGCCCTGATCTCCAAGCGCTGCGAGCGTCTCGCCGATGACCGCCGCCTCGTCGCGCGCCGGGATCAGCACCGTCACGTCGTCGAGGCCGATGTCGGCTGCTCCGTCTGTGGACGTCGGCTCGAGCCGTTCCCTCACACGCCAGGGCTGCCAAGGAAGCGCGAGGACGCAAAGCCAAATGGCGGCGCCGGCCACGGCGAGGCCGCTCCAGAGCATCGCCATGCCGTCCATCGGCGAGGACCGCGTGCCGCCTGTGACGCAGGCTCAGAACAATGGCGCCCGCAAGACGGGTGCCATAATCGGCAGGACGCTGGGCGCGGAGCGCAGGCGCGTCATACCGACTTGTGTTTGATAAGAGTCACCTTGTTCATGCCGTCCTCGCGCCGGTAATAGGACTCGTCCATCAGCTCTTGCACGAGATGGACGCCGAGCCCACCAATTGGACGATCCGGGATTGGCGAATCGAGGTCGGGCGGCGGTGCCTCTGCGAACGGATCGAACGGCTTGCCGCTGTCGACAATTTCCAGCCTGAGAGACGTGCTGTCGGACGTCAAGGTGATGTTGATGTCTGTCTCTCTGTCGCCGTCCTGACCGTACTTGATGATGTTGGTGCCGATCTCTTCCAGCACGAGCTCGATCTGAAACAGGAGTTCGGGAGGCCAGCCCTCGGCTTGAGACAGGATTTTGACCGCCGCGTGAATGCGCTCGATCTCGGTGAGCTGAGCTTCCATGTTGAGGGTAAGGTTCGCGGCCACTCTTCAGTCCTCGCTCTGTAGGGGGCCACCCGGGCCGTGATGTCGCGCCGGCCGAGACCGTTCCTGCGTGGTCTTCCCCTGTCGCGGCTCGCTTGACACTCGTTCCCCGAACGCGAGGCTCGAATGCGCCAGCGGCCACCGCGGTAACGCTGCTACACCAGCGGTCGCTTGGCAAGCTTCAACGGCAGCATAAGGCTGTTCGCTCAAGGCATGAAATCGCTCACGCAGGGCAATCGGGAATACGAACCTGGACGGAGCCGCTCGATCGCGCTGTCGGCGCGTCGGCCCTCCAACGTCCCGTCGGGGGCAGTGTCGCAATGCTCAGGAAGCAGGTGGGGCGAGTGATGGGATTCGAACCCACGACCCCCGGAACCACAATCCGGTGCTCTAACCAACTGAGCTACACTCGCCGCCGCCGGCTTCACTTAGTGAAGCGCCGGTGCCGCGTCAAGCGACGGTCCACCATGCAAGTGCTTCCAGTCAGGCAATGGTACCGAAAAGGGGCGAGAGTCGCCGCACTGCTCGTGCTCGCGCTGGCAACCGCGGGGACGATGCCTACGGGGGCCGGCGCAGCCGAAACCCCGGTCCGTGCAGAGCATGCGATGATCGCGGCGGCTCATCCTGCCGCCGCCGAGGCGGGCGCGCGCATCCTCGAAGCAGGCGGCGACGCCATCGACGCGGCGATTGCGGCGCAAATGGTGCTGGGCCTCGTCGAGCCGCAGTCGTCCGGCATCGGCGGCGGGGGGTTCCTGCTCTACTACGATGCCGCGCGAGAGGTCGTGGAGACTTACGACGGGCGGGAGACCGCACCGGCCGCTGTCGATGAACGTCTGTTCGTGGCGGCGGACGGCACGCCGCGCTCCTGGCGAGAGGTTGCCGTCGGCGGACTTCCGGTCGGCGTGCCAGGCGTCGTCCGGATGCTCGAACGCGCGCACCGCGCCCATGGCCGGACCCCCTGGGCGCGTCTCTTCGAGCCGGCTGCGGAACTCGCCGAGCGTGGATTCACCATTTCGCCGCGGCTCGCATTCATGATCGAGAACAATCCGGACCTCGCGCGCTTTGGCGGTGCCCGCACCTATTTCTTCCACCGGGACGGGAGGCCGAGGCGGGCCGGCGAAACGCTGTTCAACCCGGCCTATGCCGAAACCATGCGTGCCATCGCCCGCGGCGGTGCGGATGCTCTCCACGCGGGACGTATCGCGGCCGAGATCGTGGCCGCCGTGCGCGGCGATCCGGTGAATCCGGGGTTCCTCGCCCTCACCGATGTCGCGGCCTACCGGGCCCACGTGCGGCCGCCCGTGTGTCTCGATTATCGCCGCTACCGGGTCTGCAGCATGGGGCCGCCAAGCTCCGGCGGGGTGACGATGCTGCAAATCCTGGGTCTGCTGGAGCGTTTCGATCTCGCCTCTCTCGCGCCCGGTTCTACAGACGCTGTCCACCTCATCAGCGAGGCGAGCCGCCTCGCCTTCGCAGACCGCAATCGCTACCTGGCGGACTCGGATTTCGTGCCGGTTCCGGCGGAGGGGCTGTTGGAGCCCGGGTATCTGCGCCGGCGCGCTCTGTTGATCGACCCCGGCCTCTCGATGGGCAAGGCTGGCCCGGGCGAGCCGCCGGGTTCTGAAGATCTCGATCGCACCGATGCCGCGTCGCCGGAGCTAGCCTCCACCAGTCATCTCTCCGTCATCGATTCGCGCGGCAACGCGGTCTCGTTCACGACCAGCGTCGAGCGGGCCTTCGGATCGCGCCTCATGGCGGCGGGCTTCATCCTGAACAACCAGCTGACCGATTTTTCCTTCGCGCCCACGGATGCGCACGGCCCGGTCGCGAATCGCGTGCAACCCGGCAAGCGGCCACGCTCATCCATGACACCGACGCTGATCTTCGATGAAGACGGCACTCTCGTCGCAACCCTCGGCTCGCCCGGCGGATCGCGCATCATCGGTTTCGTCACGCAATCGGTCATCGCTCTTCTCGACTGGGGTCTCGACGCCCAGGCCGCGCTCACTCTGCCCCGGCACGTGAACCGCAACGGCGTGACGGAGCTGGAGGCAGGCACCGCGCTGGAGGAGATCGCGCCTGCGCTGGAGGCGCTGGGTCACGCCGTGCGCATCCGGCCGCTGGTGAGCGGCCTGCATGCCATACGCCGGGTCGGTGGCCGGCTGGAGGGCGGTGCCGATCCCCGCCGCGAAGGGGTCGCGCTCGGGCACTGAGCCTACGCCCGAAGCCCTTTACCCCCTATTCGTCGGGTGTGTCGGTGGTTTCCCGATCGGGAACGTCAGGCAGGCGCAGTCTGAAAACGGTTCCCTCGTGATCGGAGCGTTCGAGGTCGATGTCGCCGCCATGGTTGCGCATGAGCTCGCGGGCGATGGCGAGGCCAAGTCCCGTGCCCTCACTGCCGCCACCGTCCGCGAACGCTTCGAACAGGTGCTCCCTGACAGGTGCGGGGATGCCGGGGCCGGTATCGGCGACCTCGACGACCGTACCGCCTGCGTCATCCCAGGCGTCAATCCGCAGGGTCCCGCCCCCGTCTCGGCAAGCCAGCGCCTGCGCGGCGTTTTGCGCCAGATTGATGATGACCCGGTAGAGCTGGTCACGGTCAGCAGTGACCTGCAGTTCCGGCGGCACGTCGTTGCGCCAGATCACCGAATTCTCGTCGATTGACAGTGCCGCCCCCACGTCGTCGACCAGAGGCGCGAGCGCAAACGACGTGCGTCTCGGCGCCGGCAGGCGGCCAGTCGCAAAGCTCAGCGTGTGGGTGCACAGCGTGATGGCCCGGTCGATCGCCGCAACGAGTGGGTGCGCCAGCTTCTGCACCTCCGGGTCGCGTGCCATTGCCAGCCGATCGGTGAGCACGGCTGCGGTGGCCAGCATGTTGCGCAGATCGTGGTTGATCTTCGTGACGCCGGTGCCGAGAGCGGCGAGCCGCGCCCGCTGCCGGAGAGCCGCGCGCACGCGCCGTTGCATGACCTGAAGCTCCCGCTGCGCGAGGCCGATCTCGTCGCGCCTGCCGCTGACCCTGACTGTTGCGGCGGCGTCCTCCGGCGCCCGGCGAAACGAGACCAGGCTGTCGGTCATGCGGCCAAGCGGCAGAACCATGAGCCAATGCAGCGAGAGATAGACGAGGCCGGCGACGACGAAGGCGAGGATGATGGAGAGCACCAGGATCCGGCCCGAGTAGTCGAGCATCGAGGCAAACATCGGGGTTTCCGGCAGTACGATGTCGACCATCGTGTCGGACGAGTCGCCGGGCGCCACGCCCATGACGCGGATGGTTCGCTCGCCGCCGTGGCGCAGGGTATCGGCGGCGTGCGCGATCAGCCGCAGCGGCGTGGCTTCGCGCAAGTCGAAACTCGCATCGACGGTGACCGGCATGTCGTCGGCAAGCACGAGCCGGCGCGATCCCGGCCGCTTGAGGGAGACTGCTGCGACGCCGGCGCGGTCCAGAAGGGCGAGGCGGAGCTCCTCGGTCACCATGCCGTCCGGCGATGCCTCGACCGCCAGCGCCGCGATCCGTGCCGCCTCGATCCGCTCTTCGAGAAAGACCATGCGGTGACGCGCGATCGACGGGACGTAGATGAAGATTTCGCCCAAGAGGACGAAGAGCACCGTGAGCACCAGCAGCCGCGCCGAGAGGCCGCTGGCGGCCCGCGACAGGACCGAAAAGGAGAACCCAGCCACCGTGTCCTGGAGCGATCGCCCGTTGCTTCGCCTGCTCGACTATAGAGCCGGCGCCCGACTGGCGCCACGTGGATCGCGGACGACTACCCCAGTCGGGCGAGCATGCGGACCAGGCGCCTGGTGCGTGCGCTGAACAGGGTCGGCGTGTGGAAGCTCCCGGCGGCGCGTGCGCTGACCTCGCTCAGCGTGGGATACGGCACGATCGCCTGGGCCAGCTTTCCGACTCCAAGCCGGTACTTCAGGGCCAGCACCCACGGCAGGATCAGCTCGCCGGCATGGTCTCCGACGATGGAAGCGCCGAGCACCCGGCCGCGCTTGGTCGCCATGACCTTGACGAGACCACTCGTTGCGCCTTCGGCGATGGCCCGGTCGTTTTCCTCGAACGGGAAGCGCAGGATCCGCACGTCCTGCTCCTTGGCACGGGCCTCCGCTTCGCTCAGGCCCACGTGGGCAAGCTCGGGGTCGGTGTAGGTGACCCACGGCACCGCGTCGTAGCGAGCCCGCGCCGGAAGCCGGAAGAGCGCGTTCGTGATCACGATGCGGGCTTGATAGCTGGCCGTGTGCGTGAAGCGATAGGGGCCGACGACATCGCCGATCGCGAAGATCCGCTTGTTCGTCGTGCGCAGGCGGCGGTCCACCAACGGCACGCCGTCGTTGATCGCGACGTTGGCGTCCTCCAGCCCCAGATCGTCGATCTTGGGCCGCCGCCCCGCCGCCACCAGCAGGTGAGAGCCGGAGAGCTGCAGGCCCGCATCGCCCGCCCCCCCGCATGTGAGTGTGACCCCGCCGTCACCGGTCCCCTCGACCGCAGTCACCGGTGTTTTCTCGCGGATCGTTACACCGTCCGCGATCAGACTGGCCCGCACGATGGCGGCGAGCTCTGGATCGTCGCGCCCGAGCAGGCGCCCCTTCTCGACCAGAGTGACCCCGGCACCGAGCCGGCGGTAGGCCTGAGCCATTTCGACCCCGATCGGGCCGCCGCCCAGCACCAGCAGATGGCTCGGCTCGGGCGCCGAATCGAACAACGTCTCGTTGGTGTAATACGGGACCGTGTCGAGGCCCGGAATCGATGGAACGACGGGCGCAGAGCCGGTGGCGACGATGAAGCGCCGCGCCGTGACGCTGGTGTCGCCCACCTCCAGGAAGCGCGGCGCGACGAAACGCGCCTTGCCGAACACCACGTGGACCCCGAGCCCGCGGAAGCGCTCGGCCGAGTCATGGGGCTCGATAGCGGCGATCACTTGACGCATGTGGTCGTAGGCAGCAGCGAAATCGTCGCCCCGCGCGGCGGCGGCCAGCAATGCCTTGGACGGGACGCACCCGGTGTTCAGGCACTCTCCGCCCATCCTGGACTGCTCGATCAGGATAACCGAGGCGCCCATCTGGACCGCGCCCGCAGCAATCGAAAGTCCCCCGGAACCGGCCCCGATGACACAAAGATCGGCCCGGATCCTGTCAGTAATTTTCTTCGTTCGGTCTATGCCCGCTGTTCCCATGCTCCGGCCTGGGTCTGCTCCCAATAGGTGACCGTGTCGCCCCGCTCCTTGTGCGCCCGCCATCGTGCGCGGGCCGCTTCGAGCGCCGCCGGATCGGTCCCGTCGAACATGTCGAGGCAGCGTTCGAAGCGCTCTGGATCGGCAGGGGCAACACCGTCGACCATGACGGCGATCTCGGCGCCGTTGGGATTGGTGTCGTCCGTCGCAAGGAAGATCGGCTGGCGCTCGGGCTGGCCGTCCCGCGCCATGCCGTGGGGCAGGAAGGAGCCCTGATCGTAAGTCCAGAGCGCCGCGTTCAGCGCCTCGGCGCGTTCCTCCGACGCGGCGAGCACCACGGCGCGGCGGCCGCTCTCCAGCACCTTCTCCAACAGTTTCGGGAGCGCCTTCTCCAGCGGCGTTCGGCGTAGCTGGTAGAAGGCGATCTCGACCATTGCCAGGCTTCAGGCCTCGTAGTGCGAGCGCACCAGCTGATCGAGCAACCGGACGCCGTAGCCGGACGCGCCCTTCGGCACGGTCGCATCGTCGCCGCGCTTCATCCACGCCATGCCCGCGATGTCGAGATGAGCCCAGGGCACGTCGTTGACGAAGCGCTGCAGAAACTGCGCGGCGGCCACGCTGCCGGCCTCGCGCCCCTTGCCGACGTTCTTCATGTCGGCGATGGCCGAGTTGATGTCCTTGTCGTAGCGGTCTCCGAGCGGCAGGCGCCAGACCTCCTCGCCGCTCTCCTTGCCCGCCGCGATCAGCCGCTCCGACAGCTCGTCGTCGTTGCTGAAGAGGCCCGCCTGGTACGTGCCGAGGCTGACAATGATCGCCCCGGTCAGCGTCGCGAGATTGATCATGAACCGAGGCTTGAAGGTCTCCTGCGTGTACCAGAGCGCGTCGGCGAGCACGAGGCGCCCCTCGGCATCGGTATTGATGACCTCGATGGTCTGGCCCGACATGGAGGTCACGACGTCGCCCGGGCGCTGCGCCTTGCCGTCGGGCATGTTCTCGACCAGCCCCACGACGCCGATCGCGTTGACCCGTGCCTTGCGACCGGCCAGGCACTTCATCAAACCGATCACGGCGCCGGCGCCGGCCATGTCGTATTTCATCTCCTCCATGCCCTGGCTCGGCTTGATGGAGATGCCGCCGGTATCGAAGGTCACGCCTTTGCCGATGAACGCGACGGGCTGCGCGTCGGCCCCGTCGGGTGCGCCGTTCCAGCGCATGATGCCGAGGTAGGGTTCGTGCTCGCTGCCCTGGGCGACACCCAGCAGCGAGCCCATGCCGAGCGAGGCCATCCTGTCACGGTCGAAGAGCTCCACTTCGATCCCGTCCTCGACCAGAGCCTCGATATCCTGGGAGATGGTCTTCGGATATTTGACGTTGCTCGGCTCGGAAACCAGGTCGCGCGTGACGAAGACGCCGGAGGCGAGGCTGTCGTTGGGTGCGAAGGCCTCCGCCGCCGCGGCCGGATCGTCGAGCATCACGGTCAACTGGCCGAGGGTCTTCTTGTCCTCGTCCTTCTTCTTGGTGTGGTACTTGTCGAAGCGGTAGCTGCCCAGGCGCGCGCCGAGAGCGATTTCCGCCGCCATCGCCGGCGGCGCCATGTCCGCGCCGTCGACCGCATCCACGACGACGGCAGCGGTCCTTGCGGCCGCGGCGTTCGCCTTGCCGACAACCGAACCGCCGAGTACCCGCAATTGGCGGCCGTCGATCTTCCCAGGTTGGCCCAGCCCGACCAGAATCACGGCGTCCACGTCGAGCCCGTGAGGCGCGACGACCGTGGAGGACGTCCCCTTCTTGCCGCTGAAGCGTCCGGCGGCGAGCGCTCGGCTCAGCATGCCGCCGCTCTGCTCGTCCAGTGCGCGCCCGGTGGCGCCGAGGGTGCGGTCCTCCATCACGCCAACGGCAACGACGCCCTCGGATGGCGTCGAAATCTCTGAAAATGAAATCTTCATGGGGTCATCCATTCTGGCGATGCCTGCACGGGCCATACGGTCTGTGTACGCACCGTATAGCTAACGTGGTGCTTGGGGTGAAGGGAGGCAAGGCCGCTTGTGTCACGCGGCCATCGGCGCGGCGGCCTGGACCCCCTTGTCGACCTGTTGCTCGAACTGGGTAAAGTTGTCGTGAAAGCGGCCCACCAGATCGCGCGCCTGCTCGTCATAGGCGTCCTTGTCCGCCCACGTATCGCGCGCGTGGAGCACGGAATCCGGCACCTCGGGGCAGTGCTCGGGCACGGCCAGGCCGAACGGGTTGTCGTGAGAGCAGGACACGCCGTCGAGCCTGCCCTCCAGCGCCGCGCCGAGCAGGGCGCGGGTGTAGCCGATAGCCATGCGCTCGCCGGTGCCGTAGGGGCCGCCGGTCCACCCGGTATTGACCAGCCAGCAGGCGGCGCCGGTCATCTCGATCCGCTCGCGCAGGAGGCGTGCATAGGTCGTCGGACGGCGCGGCATGAAGGGGGCGCCGAAGCAGGTGGAGAAGGTCGCCTGCGGCTCCCGCCCCAGGCCCCTCTCGGTGCCCGCGACCTTGGCCGTGTAGCCGGAGAGGAAGTGATAGATCGCCTGCTCCGGGGTGAGGCGGGCGATGGGCGGCAGCACGCCGAAGGCGTCCGCAGTCAACATGACGATGTTGGTCGGATGGCCGGTGACGCCCGTCGCGCTCGCGTTCTGGATCGAGGCCAGCGGGTAGGCGCCCCGAGTGTTCTCGGTGTGGCTGCCGTCGTCGAGATCGAGAACGTGCGTGTCCGGGTCCATCACCACGTTCTCGAGCACGGTGCCGAACATCCGCGTGGTGGCGTGGATCGCGGGCTCGGCGCTCTCCGAGAGGCGGATCACCTTGGCGTAGCAGCCGCCTTCGAAATTGAAGAGGCCATCGTGGCTCCAGCCGTGCTCGTCGTCGCCCAGCAACATCCTGTGCGGATCTGCGGACAGCGTGGTCTTGCCGGTGCCGGAGAGACCGAAGAAGACAGCAGGGGTGCCGTCCTCCCCCACGCTGACGGAGCAGTGCATGGGCAGCACGTCGCGCGCCGGCATGAGGTAGTTCATGATGGTGAAAACCGATTTCTTGCACTCGCCGGCGTAGGCGGTCCCGCCGATCAGCACCAGGCGCCGCGCGAAGTCGAGCAGCACCACGGTCTCCGAGTTGGTTCCGTCGGTCTCGGGCCGCGCCTTGAAGCCCGGCACCTGCACGATGGTGAACTCCGGCTCGTGATCCACCAGCTCGTCGTCCGCCGGCGTGATGAACAGGTTGCGCGCGAACAGGCTGTGCCACGCCAGCTCCGAGATCACGCGGATCGGCAGCCGGTAGCCCCGATCGGCGCCGGCATGGCAATCCTGAACGAAGACCTCCTTGCCTTGGAGGTAAGCGGCCACGCGGCCGTGGATGTCGTTGAAGACGTCCCGCGAGATCGGGCGGTTGACGTCGCCCCACCAGATGTCGTGTTCCGAGGACGGCTCGCGCACGATGTACTTGTCGTTGGGCGAGCGCCCCGTGTGCAAGCCGGTCATCGCGATCAGGGCGCCGCCCTCGGCGATTTGCGCCTCGCCGCGCCGCACCGCCTCTTCGTAAAGGGCGGGTTTGCGATAATTCCAATGGGCGGCGGCTATGTTGCCGATGCCGAGTCGTTCCAGTCCGTGGCGGCTGATGTGGGGTCCTCGCTGATTCATCGACTGCTCTTAGATAGGATAAGGGCTGTCCTCGCCCCGGCGTTGGGTGAGGATTGAACGCTCCCCGAGACTCTCATGGATGTCGATCGCGGCGCCGCAACTGACCGTGCCCGTTCGTGGGCTGCATAACAGTTTTCTTGCACGCTTGCCAACGACATAGCGCCCATCGCCGCGAGACCGCAGAATGACTGCGGTTCTCGGGCGTTAGCCAAAGAGCGCGATCGTTTGCGGGCCGGCCTCTATACCCTCCTTCTCGGCGAATCGGACGAATTCGCAAGACAAACCGATCCCTTGCCCGACCCGGTCCCGGTGCTCCGAGCCATAGTCGAGGCCTGGCCCGCGCCGGAGACGTGGCTCTCTTCATGACTTGCCGCTCGCGGGATGAGCAGGCCACCCCGATGCCGCCGCTCGACCTGGACGATGGAACTGCCTATCTTTTCGACGCATCGCGGTCTGCAGACTCCCGCACGGCCGCGCGGCCGCGAGCAGGATGGGCCCGACAGGAGGTTGCACGATGGAGATCGCTTCGGCGGAGCCACCGGTCTGGAAGTACCAGCGGCAGTTCGATTATGGGGAAGGCGTTTCGACGCTCGAGCAGCGCCCCAGCCTGCTACACCACACCGCACTGAAGCGATTGTCCGACGAGCAGGTGCGGAGCTTCATCGCGAACGGCTACCTGACCCTTCAGCCCGAACTGCCCGCCGAGTTCCACCGGCAGATGTTCAACCGTTTCGTCGAGCTTATCGGGGAGGACAACGACCACAACCCCGGCAACAACCTCCTGCCCGTGGTGCCCGAGCTCCAACTCGTCTTCGACGATCCCGTCATCAAGGGCGCGCTGACGAGCGTGCTCGGCGAGAGCTACATGATGCACCCGCACCGGGTGCTCCACGACAACCCGCCCGGCAGCGACCCCCAGCTTTGGCACCATGACAGCTACTGGGGATACAAGCGAAAGGTTCACAACCATCATCCCTGGTGGGTGATGATCATGTACTACCCCCAGGACATCTACGAGCGCATCGGCCCGACCGGGGTCATCCCGGGCAGCCAGTACATCGCGCAGAGGCTCGAGGACATCGACCAGCTCGGCAGCCATACGCGGGGCACGGGCGGCGTCTGCGTGATGATCCACTACGACATCTGGCATCGGAAGATGAAGAACTTCACCGAGCTGAAGCGCTTCATGGTGAAGTTCGAGTTCATGCGCATGCGACGCTCCGACGGCGTGACCTGGAACAGCGCCTGCGAGGCATGGAGCAACCCGGCCGAGTTGCCCGGATACGGGATGGAGCCCGTGTGGCGTTCTACCTGGCACTGGCTGGGCGGGAGACCGCTTCCTTCGCTTGCTCCCGATCCGGCCGTCGTTCTGAACGAAGCCATCGCCGTCGCGCGGGAGGGCAGCGCCGACTCGGACCATCAGGCACGGGCCGAGGCGCTGGCCGACATCGCCCGCCTCGGGGCCGATGCGGCGCCCGCGATCCCGGCCCTGGTCGAGCTTCTCGGCGACGACAACGAGGCCGTGGGTCTCAACGCAGCCTACGCGCTCGCCCATGTCGGCGAGGCGGGGATCGCTCCGCTGGCTGCAGCGATGCGCGGCAATGACGGCGAGAACGTCGACGATGCTCGCTGCTTCATCGACCAGGGCGAGAAGAGCGAGCTGGAAATGGTGGCGCGAAATGCGGCCCACGGCCTTGTCGCGGCCGGATTGCCGGCCCTGCCCACGCTCCTCGATTGCGCCCGCGAGGGCGGGCCGCGGGTTCGCAAGTACGCCCTCTTCGCGCTCGGGGAACTCGATACCGACGAGCACGAGGTCATCGATGCCCTCGTCGCAGGATGCCGGGATGAGGATCCTGCGGTGCGCCTGAATGCCGTCGAATCGCTGGGCCTCAAGAAAGGGACCCCGGTTGCCGCCGAGGCCCTCGCCGCCGCGCTCTTCGACGCCGACGACGAGGTGCGCTTCAACGCCTCGCTCGCCCTCGCCCGCCTCGGCCCGGCCGCTGCGCCTGCGATCGGCGCCCTCGTCGAGTCGCTTCGCGACGGCAACCGGTACACCATGGGCTACGCGGTCGAGGCGCTGGAACGCATCGGCACGCCCGAGGCACACCGGGCCCTGATCCGCTTTCTCAAGATTGCGCGCTGGTGCCCGATCACCACCACCGGCAACCTGTTCTGACTCGCCTTTGCGAGCGGGCCACAAGAAAAGGGAGGGGCAATGCCCCTCCCTTTAGTCTGGAAATGGAAACTACACGTCGAAGTTGAGACCGGCGCGCTTCGTCGCCTCCAGGAACTTGTCGTGCTGCGATTTCTGTGAGTCGTACCCGAGCTTCTGGGTGATCTTGACCCACTCTTCCGCCGCCTCGTCGAGCGCTTCCTGCGCCCCCAACTCGTCAGAAATGAACTTGGAGATCGCGCGGCCGAGCGCGTCGCCATACTCGCCCGCACCTTCCCAGTAGATCTGCGGGAAGGCGTTCTCCACATTGGCCTCGCAGCCGTCGAGATGCCGCCGCGCCTGGTCGAAGGTCTTGAAGATGCCGTCGTTGACCGGCCACAGCTCGTCCGTGCCGCGCTGCGGGTTGGGCTCGGTGTACATCTGCGCCGCTTCGTCGGTGAAGTGGGTCTTCCCGTAGGGGTCGGAACCGCAGAACGGGTCGGCCACGATGTTCATCGAGTAGTCCGGATGGGACATGCGATAGATGAAGTACGCGGCAGCCTCCTTCACCTCCTCCGAGGCGTTGGCGGGCACGGCAAGTGTCCGGCTGTAGAGCGCGACCGGCGTATGCTTCATGCTGCCATCGGCCTGCATGGTGCCGGGCACCAGCGCGGTCGCCTGATCCGACGCCCGCTCCAGTCCCTGGCTGCGCACGGTGAACTCGGCGAGATCGATCCACCAGACCGACATGACGTCCGCACCTGATTCCCACCGTGCGATCGTCTCGCCGATCGACATGGAGGTCTTCCCGGGCGGGCCGGTCTCCACGATCTCCTTGAACATCTCGAGCGATTCCGCTGCACGTCCCTGGTTGATCTGCGGGTTCATGTTGCGGTCGAAATAGGTCACGCCGTAGCTGCCCGCCACGTCCATCCAGAACCCCCACGAGAAGTTCGGCGGGTTCATGACGACCGAAGTGCCGTAGATGTCCTGCGAGCTGTACTTGTCGGTGAAGAACCGTGCCGTGTCACGATACTCCTCCCACGTGGTGGGAACGGTCAGCTCACGCTGGAAGCGCTTCGAAAACTCATTCTGGTTGTCTGCATCGGCGAAATAGCTTGGCCGATAGTGCAGATTGTGGATGTCACCGTCGACCATCAGACCATAGGTCTGGCCGCCCCACTGCGAATAGAATTCGCCGTAACCGGGCATGATCCAGTCGAAATACTCCTCGGATCCGCCGAAGTTGTCGAGGTACTGGTCGAGCGGCTCCAGCAATCCGACTTCCGCGAAGAGGCCGAAGTAGAGACTCGGCATGCAGAACCAGTCGAAACGCGGATTGTTGGACAGCAGCTGCGGCACGATCTTCGCCGTGGTCTCACCGGCATCGTAGAGCTCGCGGCTCTTCAGGCTGACGCCGGCTTCCTCTTGCAGCAGCGGCGACAGCCACATCGGCGCGTTCTGCCAGTTGTTGTCCCAAAGACCGGCGACCTCGATGTCGGCGAAGCGCTTCTCGGCCTTGAGACTGCCGGCGCCGAGGCCGGTTCCCATGCCGCCCAGCGCCAGGGCACCGCCGGCCATGGCCGAGCCCTTCACGAAATCGCGGCGCGAGAGCCGCTTGTTAACGAGGTGTTTGAATGCACCCATGGTTCCCTTACCTCCTCTTTTCAGGTCCAGTGAATGTGCCACACGGAGCAGTTGTCCGAACAATCCTGAGCCCCGATACGGCACGCATTAAACGAGCAAGTCCTCCGTTTCGGCGTCGAACACCAACACATCGTCCGGATCGTAGAAAAGATCGACCTCCTGGCCTCGCCCAACGTCGTCGCCAGATGCGGTGACGGCCTGGAGCCGGGCGTCGCCACTGGTCAAGGTCAGGATCGAGCGCTCGCCCGAATACTCGTTGAGCAGAACTGTCGCCGCTATGCTGTTCTCAAGTCCGTCGGCGACACGGGTCAGATTCTGCGGCCTGATCCCCACGACAAAGCTGTTGCCCCCTCGGTTGCGGATCGTCGCTGCCCGGTGGTCCGACGGCTGGAAGCGCGTAGCGCCGTCATCGCTGACAAGCGTCAACCTGCCATCCGCTTCCTCAGGCTGCACCGCAAAGAAGTTCGTCGGCGGCTCGCCGATGAAGCCGGCAACGAAGACGTTGTTCGGCGCATGATAGAGATCGTCGCGTGAGCCGAACTGCTGCAGGCGACCCTCGTGCATGACCGCGACCCGGTCCGAGAGCGCGAGTGCCTCCATCTGGTCATGGGTGACGAACACCATCGTGCGGCCCAGAGACTGATGGATGCGCCGCAGCTCGATCATCATCTGAAATTTCAGGTGGGCATCCAGGTGGCTCATCACCTCGTCGAGAATGAACGCGGCCGGCTCGCGGATCAGCGCGCGCCCGAGCGATACCCGCTGCTGCTGACCGCCCGACAACGCGCCGGGCTTTTGATCGAGCACGTCCTCGATCTGCAGGAGGCCGGCGATCCGGCGAACTTCCTTCTTCCTGTCCTGCTTGCTCACGCCACGCACTTCCAGGGGAAAACCCAGATTTTCCTCGATGGTGAAGTTGGGATAGAGCGCGTAGGTCTCGAACGCCATGGCGACGTTGCGATGCTGCGGCTCCAGGTCGTTGACCACGGCGTCGTTGAAGCGAATTTCGCCCGACGTAACCGACTCGAGCCCCACGATCATCCGCAGCGTCGACGACTTGCCGCAGCCAGACGGTCCCAGCAGGGAGACGAACTCGCCGTCTTCGACACTGAGCGAAAAGTCCTTGACCGCGTGCACGTTGCCCCGCCGGCTGCGATAAATCTTGTTGATGTTGTCCAGAACGACGCGGGCCATGGCTAGAGAACCAGATTCTTGCCGCTGTCACGATCGAAGAAGAACGCTTGCGCCGTATCGACGACGAGGCGGACGCTTTCTCCGTGTTCGTAGCGATGTTCGGGCGACGACAGCGCCGTGATTGTCGCGCCACCCGCTTCGGCAATCAGAATCGCGTAGGTGCCGAGCGGTTCGAAGAGCGTCACGGTGCCGTCGACGACGTGCTGCTCTCCCCGCAAGTTCTCTCCGTCCTCCATCACCGATACGTATTGTGGCCGTATTCCGTAGCTGACCCGGCCCACGTTGCCACCGTTCAATCGCTCCACGTGGGGCTGCGCGACCGGCAGGGCGAGCGAGCTTTCCAGGTGCCGGGCAAACAGCACGCCGTTCTCGGACGTCAGCTCGCAATCGAGCACGTTGATCGAGGGCTGCCCCATATGCTCGGCCACGAACAGCGTTTCCGGCCTCTCGAAGACCTCGTGGGCGGTGCCGATCTGCACCAGGCCGCCCGGGCCGGCGACGCCGATCCGATCGCCGAGAGACAACGCCTCCGCGTAATCGTGGGTGACATAGATGTTCGAAACCCTGCGCAGCGCCTCCAGAGTGTGGAACTGCGCCCGCAGTTCATGGCGGATCTTGGCATCGAGGTGGCTGATGGGCTCGTCGAGGAGGAATGCTTCGGGCTCGGCCACCAGGGTGCGACCCAACGCCGTGCGCTGCTTTTGTCCACCCGATATTTCGGCAGGCCGGCGCGCGACCAGCTGGTCGATCTTGAGCAGGCGGGCAACGTCCATGACGCGCTGCTGCACCTCGGCTCGCGGCAGGCGGCGGGCGCGCAGCGGGCTCGCGATGTTCTCGAACACGCTGAGATGAGGGTAGAGCGCGTAGGATTCGAAGGTCATCGCGACCGGCCGCTTGTAGGGCGGCAGCCGCGTGATGTCCTTGCCGCCAAGGACGATGCGTCCCTCGTTCGGCACCTCAAGGCCGGCGATCAGCCGGAGCAGAGTCGTCTTGCCGATTCCCGAAGGCCCGACAACGACGAAGAACTCGCCTTCCTCGACGGTGAGATCCATCCGGTCGATGACCGGGAAATCCCAGCCCTTGCAGAGCCCCTCGATTTCGAGCCGCGCCATCGGCCTAACCCTTCACCACGCCGAGCGAGAGGCCGCGCACCATGTAGCGGCGCAGCACCAGGAACAGGACGACGGGCGGAATCACGGCAATCAGCGAGAACAGCGCGGCGAGGTTCCAGAGCTTCTGCGCGCCCTGGACGAAGCCTGGCGTCTGGATCGTGTTCACCGCCACGTTCGAGCCCACCAGCATGTTGGCGAACAGATACTCGTTCCAGGCGAAGATCCAGCAGAGCAGCGCAACCGACATCATGCCCGGCACGACCTGGGGCAGCGTGATCTTGAAGAAGGCGCGGAGAGGCGAGTAGCCGTCGAGATACGCGGCCTCTTCAAGTTCGCGCGGCGCGTCGCGGAAGAACACCATCATCAACCAGGTCGCCAACGGCATGTTGAAGACCAGGTAGAGGATGATCAGGGAAATGTGGTTGTCGGTCGATCCGAACACCGTGTCGAAGGCGCGGAACATGGGCAACAGGATCGCCACCGGCGGAAACATGCGGTTGGACAGGATCCAGAACGCCATGTTTTCGCCGCCCGCCTGTCGCGGAAACCGCGCCAGAGCGTAACCCGCGAGAGACCCGAGAAACACGGCGAGAGCCGTATTCGCCGACGCGATCAACAGCGTATCCAACAAGGCCGCGACGTTCGTCTCGTCCGAAAAGATCAGGTCGAGATTGCTCCACATGAACTCGTCGGGCCAGAAGGTCGGCGTAATCCGGTTGACTTCCTCGATTCCCTTGAAGCCCGTAATGAATTGGAAGTAGTACGGGAACAGGGAGATCAATGCCCATAGCCCCAGGAACACGAACATGAGAATGGCGACGAGCCTGTAATTGCGTTCGCTCATCTAATTGCGTTCGCTCATCGCTCAGGCGATCGCCTGAGCTTTCAAGACTTTTTTGAGGTACTTCAGGAAAAGCGTAATGAGGACCGCAGCGACGACGAAAATCATGATCGCGTAGCCGGCCGCCTCGCCAACTTGGAAATCGCGAATGCCGCGCTGATAGGCAATGTAGACGGGCAGCTCCGACGATTCGGCGGGCCCGCCGGAAGTCATCACGTAGATCTTGTCGACGTACTTGTAGGCATCCATGAAGCGAATGATGAAGGCGATCGCTATGACCTCCTTCAGCATCGGCAACGTGATTCGGGTCAGCACTTTCCACCGTGACGCGCCATCGACGCGTGCCGCCTCGTAAATCGATTGCGGCAGAGACGCGCGCCCCGCATAGACGATTAACAGAGGCAGAGAGGTCCATTGCCAGATGTCGGCAAACGTGACCGACCAAAGTGACAGGCTCGTCGTGAACCACTCGACTTTCTCTGTCGTGAGGCCGGTGACGATCAGTATCTCGTTGATGATGCCGTTGTGCGGCGTGAGCATCAGAAGCCACATCAAGCCGGTCATGGCGGGCGGCAACATCAACGGCACGACCATGCAGATAAGCAGCAGCGTGCGCGCCCAATTCCACCGGACGACCGAGAAAAGCATGAGCGCCAGGGCGGTGCCCAGGATCACTTCAAGAACGGCACCAAAAAAGAGGTATTGCACCAGGTTGACAACACTACTGACAAAGCGGTCGTTGACGAAAACATTGTAGAAGTTATCAAACCACACGAAGTTGTAGCGGTCGCGCGTAAGCGACAGCAATGTCGTGTCATGGAAGGCGTGGAAGAACATCCAGATCGTCGGGTAAATGACGATCGCAAGCAGCACCAAGACCGGCAAGCCGATGAGCGAGAGCGGCACCCATCGCGAAACGATTAGAAGCCGCTCCCTCTTCTTGTTCTTGAACCACTCCGGGTATTCGGATGCCCCGGAGTGAATACCGTTGACTGCCATCTAGCGCGACTTCACGCCAATAGTCATTGCGACGTATCGGGGCGTGCGCGGGCGACGCGTCGCGTCGCGCTAGTTGACTGCCGAACGTTCACCTTGTTCCTCCGAAAACAGACGCTTGTTTTGTTCGAGTGTAGGGACGCGCCCCAACCGAGTCAAGGGATCGGCCGGATGCGCGCAGCACAGACCATGACCCCGGTGAGAATTTCGGGCTAGCAGTCTGTCGGACTTTGGTGTGGTGATCAGCTAGAATTCGTCGATG